>DATCTB010000188.1:0-2511 GCA_036568185.1 Bacteroidales bacterium
AATGCAAGCTGAAAATTTTCTTTCAGAAGAGCAAAAAAGTATTTTGCTATCCGTCCAGGAAATTCTTTTCCCATCTGATGAAAATGGGCCGGGCGCTTCGGAAATAAATGCATATGATTACGTAGTTTGGGTAATGGCGGACCCTTTGAAAGACCCGGCTGAAGTAGCTTATTTTAAAAATGGAATTGGTTGGATTGACGAATCGGCAAATGAAATTTTCTCCAAAAAATATATTGAACTAAACGAAGAAGAAAAGCAGGAATTAATCAGTACTGTTTCAAAGGAAAACTGGGGCGAAGGCTGGCTTTCGGTGCTGCTTACCTTCATTTTTGAAGCCCTGCTCAGCGACCCGCTGTACGGCGGAAACTCTGAAAGCATTGGCTGGCAATGGCTTGATTACAAAAACGGGTTGCCACGCCCAACTCCTGAATTGCTTTACCCGGAAATTTTTAAAACAATACAATTTTGAAAAAAAAGAATTTTGATATCTGCGTTGTGGGAAGCGGTGCCGGAGCCGGGCCGGTGATTTATGAGCTTTCAAAGGCAGGTTTTCAAGTTTTAGTTTTGGAAAAAGGCCCTTGGTTTGAAACCAAAGATTTTGACAAAGATGAAATTGTGGCTGTCCGCAGAAGCGTTTACACACCCAACCTTGCCGATGAGCCGCAAGTAATTGAAAGCCTGAACGATGATGGCGAGTGGGAAGCCAAATCAACTTTTGAAACAGGACGTGATTTCTGGAATGGAAATATGGTTGGCGGCTCTTCAAACCTGATGAGCGGCTATTTTCACCGGATGAAACCCAATGATTTCAAGCTGCTTTCAACTTACGGCCCAATTGCCGGGGCAAATATTGTTGACTGGCCCATTACTTACCAGGAAATGGAGCCCTTTTATACAAAAGTTGAAACTGAAATCGGCGTTTCAGGAAGAGTAGTAAAGCATTCAACGCTTGAACCGCGTTCGGCAGATTTTCCTTTTCCACCTTTGGCTGAAAATATGGTTTCGGGTTGGATTGACAAGGCAACTGAAGCGTTGGGCTACCAGGCTGTCCCGGTTCCGCGGGCAATACTTTCACGCCCGCTTGAAGGCAGGAACAGTTGTTATTACTCAAATTTTTGCGGGAATTATGGCTGCTCATCCGATGCCAAAGGGAGTTCGCGGGCAGCACTGTTGAACAAGGCAATCGCAACGGGGAATTGCACCATATTACCCAATTCAAAAGTTTTCAAACTCGAAACTGATGGAAAAGGCAAACTTGAAAGAGCCTGGTATTATGATGAAAACGGTGAGCAACAATTCGCGATAGCGAAACTTTTTGTTATTGCTGCCCAGGCTGTTGAAACATCGAGGCTGCTGTTGATGAGTAAAAATCCTGAGTTTCCGAATGGCTTGGCGAACAATTCAGGGCAAGTGGGGAAAAATCTCATTTTCTCTGCCGGAGGTACAGGTTCCGGGCAATTCTTTTTTGACGATTTATCAAAAGAAAATGCTGAATTGCTGAATGTCCCCGGGCTTTTCGTAAACCGTGCCATTCAACATTTTTATGAAATAAATGATGAATCATTTGATGGAAAAATAAAAGGTGGGACAGTTGATTTTTTGTGGGAACATGCCAACGGGATTACGCGCGCATACCACCAGAAATGGGATGAAAACGGTAATTTGGTTTTTGGTTCGAAACTAAAATCTAAACTGAAAGATTATTTTACAAAACAGAGAAAATTGAAATTTGAAGTTTTTGCCGATTGGCTGCCAAACGACAATTGTTTTGTAAGCCTGGATGAAAATGTCAGAGACAAATGGGGCAACCCTGTTGCGAAAATCCGAATTGGATACAACCCCCACGATTTGAAAGTGGGGCAATTTCTTGCTAAAAAGGCTGAAGAGGTTTTACAACAAATGGGAGCTAAAAATATAGATTCAGGAGTAAGTGGTTCACCACCTCCGAATTTACAAGCCGGGGGCTGCCGTTTTGGAAACAGCCCAAAAACTTCGGTTTTGGATAAAAATTGCAAAGCCCACGAGGTAGAAAATTTATACGTTACCGACGGCAGTTTTATGCCTACAGGTGGCAGCGTAACCTACACCTGGACCATTTATGCCAATGCTTTCAGGGTAGCCGAAAAAATTAAAGAGCATGCAGCAAAAATCTAATGAAGGAAACAACCTGTTATTTTCACCGGCCAAGATTGGTGGGCTTGAACTAAAAAACAGAATTATTCGGGCGGGGTGTTTTGAGGGAATGTGCCAGGAAGGCCAAGTAACTGAAAATCTGATAGAGCACCATCGCCGTGTTGCTGAAGGTGGCGTAGGAATGACCACGGTTTCCTATTGTTCAGTCAGCCACGATGGACGGACATTTGAGCATGAAATGTGGATGCGCCCCGAAATTGTTCCTGATTTAAAAAAACTGACTGAAGCTATACACAAAGAAGGCACTGCTGTTTCAATACAGCTGGGGCATTCCGGATTTTTTACCAGCAACAAAGTGATTGGGAAACGGCCTTTGGG
>DATCTB010000189.1:0-2166 GCA_036568185.1 Bacteroidales bacterium
TAAAATTTAAGGGCGAAATGTTCAAATATTCCACCGCAAGTATTCTTTTTTTCATCGTTTCATTTATCCTGTTAATTGGCTATCAGCAAGTTGGGCTCAGTTTGCTTTGGCTTCTTATTCCTATTTTTTTGTACATTATTAGCCTGGTTTTTGGTTCGATTTTTATTGGGCTGAATTTTTATTTTAAATCTTTAAATAAAGCTACAACTGAAAACAAAGAAATTGCAATCACTTTTGATGATGGACCGCACCCGATTGTTACAGAGAAACTGCTGCAATTGCTTGATAATGAAAATGTAAAAGCTTGTTTTTTCTTGGTAGGAAAGAATATTGAAGGCAACGAAAGCATTGTTAAAAAAATGGCTGAAAAGGGGCATATGATTGGCAATCACAGCTTTTCGCACCACACTTTGGTTGATTTGTTTTCTGCCCAGAAAATTTCAGAAGAAATTGAGTGTACCAACTTGAAAATAAAGGAAATAAGCGGAAATAAACCTTTGTTTTTCCGCCCACCTTACGGTGTAACAAACCCTTTGATAAAAAAGGCAATTCAACAAACTGAAATGGTGCCTGTTGGCTGGAGTTTGCGCTCGCTCGACACGATAAACAGCTCCGAAAAAGTGCTAAAAAAAATAAAGAAAAAAACAAAGCCGGGTGATGTAGTTTTATTTCACGACACGAACGAAAAAATTCTTGAAATCATGAGTGAATACTCGCGCTGGCTCAAAGAAAATGATTTTAAAATTGTAAGTTTGGATAAACTTTTTTCAATTGAAATTTATGAAAATGCTGAATAAATTGGGCTTCCTAGCGATTGCAGTTCTTATTAACTTTTCTGTTTACTCTCAGAAAACCGATGATTTTGCTCTTGCTCAAAACACTGAAGAAATTAAACAAAAAATTGCCGCATCGTCGGCTGAAATCAATTCATTATCAAGCAATTTCACCCAGGAAAAGCACTTGACCATGATGGAAGAAGTGCTGGTGAGCAAAGGAAATTTTCAATTTAAAAAAGAAAACAAAGTCCGCTGGACTTATACCCAACCGATTGATTATGCAATCATTATCAATGAAAACCAGTTTATCATCTTGAACGAAGGAAAAGTCAGCACTTTTGATATTTCATCCAATAGGATGTTCAGTGAAATCAACCAGATGATAGTGATGGCTATTAAGGGAAATTTTGTGGACAGCAAGGAATTCAAGGCTGCATTTTTCGAAAACAAGGAATTTTATAAAATCGCCTTAACGCCGGTCAACGAGCAAGTTGCCAGCATGTTAAACAGCATCGAAATCTATTTCGATAAAAAAGATATGTCGGTTGGCAAAGTTAAATTTATTGAGCCGGGCGACGATTTCACTTTAATTACTTTTACAGACAGAAAATTAAACAGCAACATTCCGGACAAAACCTTTTCTTTAAAAAATGAATAAATTCAAACCTAAAATCCTTCTTTTGCTGGCTTTAATCTTCTTAGCCTCAGCATTTTCTACAACCCTATGTGCCCAAAACCAGCTTCAGGACAAGGTTTCCAAGCCCTGGATTTTTAATTACAATTTCAAGGAGGCGTTATACAAAACCAGTTTTACCATCAAAAAACAAGAAATTACCGGCTTGCTTTTTATTAAAAAACAAGATAGCAGTTACCGGATGGTTATGCTTTCCGAACTGGGCTTAAAATATTTTGATTTGGAATTTTTTCCGGCTAATTCCACTGAAAATCAAGTGCATTACGTAGTAGAGTTTTTGAACAAACCCAAAATTGTCCAGTCCATTCAATCAAGTTTGTCGTTGCTCATTTTGAACTATCCGGATGAAGCTTTGGAACAGTCGCGCAAAGACGAAAACTCAGGAATGACAATAGTTTCGCTGGATAGCCAACACAAAAAATATTTATACTTCTACTTTTTGCACTCAGGAAAAGTGGAGCAAATCACTAATAATGGAAACTTCAACGAAAAAGTAATAGCCGCTTTTGAAGGCTACGGGCTTGATTCGCCACAAAAAATCATGCTAAATATTTCCAAAACTCATTGGGAATTGCAAAAAGTTGAAAAATAACATTCGCTTAATAGCTTATTTTTGTGAAAGATTTATTGAAAGATGAGTGAAAATAAGCGATTCGAAACTTTATTTTCTGAAAAAAAAATCTGTGTAATTATTCC
>DATCTB010000190.1:0-6770 GCA_036568185.1 Bacteroidales bacterium
TACACATCTCCATGTGCAACTTCCAGCCTTGATGCAGGGGGTGTTTCGTGTGTTCCTATTCCTACAAAACCATTGCTTTCAACAGTAAATAATCTTTCAGAACCCGTTGGTTCTCCACTACCGTAAAATAATCCTGCGGTACTTAGCTGATGAGTAGAGTCGTTAGGTTTTCTTTGTATTACAAACTTGTCTGTTGTGGAACCTGAATAATTTCCGTAGGGACGGCCTGCAAACCATTCATTTTGGCCTGCAGAATCTAAAAGAAATACACCGCTGCCACGGGCATTTCCTTGCGCAGTTGTTACTTTAAAAACCAATGAGCTGGTTGCAAATGATGAACCATGCCCATGTATTGTTAGTTCGGCAACCTTGTTCAAATCATATAACTCGAATTTGCTTTCAGGAAAACTGGTGCCTACACCCACATCGCCTGAATTAAAAAAAATATCACTGCTGTTTGTTTTCCAGATAGCTGAGTCACCTGAAGTTTCGGCATAAAGCGCATAGGGAACACTTAATAATTGGCAGGTTCCGCTTATTGTATAATCTGTACCGCCTGTTGGATCGGTTTCAGTCTTGATAAAATATGGGCCTTCAGACCAATCAATTGATTCAAAACCAGGCTCTCCTCCAAACTCAATTGTTAGCAAACCATTTGAATTGGTCAATGGAGCAAGTATTTCGGAATAAACCGAATTGCCATCAGCACTTCCTTGCAAGATGCTGATTTTCATACCAACTGCCTGGTTAGTAACCAAGTCGTTGCTTTCGCCTCGGACCACTGCCTGGTAACTCATTTTCTGGGGCGATTGGGCAAATATGATTGCAGATATAAATATTATGGTAAAAAGTAAGATGTTTTTTTTCATGATTTTATTGTTTTATAATTTTAAAAACTTTTATTGTTTCCAGACTGGAGTTTATTTTTAGAAAGTAAGTGCCTGATTGAAGATGCTTGGCTGAAATACTGGTTTCTAAAGTTTCTATATTATTATTTTCCAGCAATTTTCCGTTCGCATCAAATAATTGATATGATAGCCGGATATTGTTCAATGATTCTATTTTTAAGGTTAGTTCATTAGTAACAGGATTGGGATAAACTGAACATTCCAATTCAACGCTTTCTTTTTCATCAATACCCGAATAGACCCAGATTTCGTAGGGTTGCTGAACGCCTTCGGAAACAGAACCACCACTGCCTGTATTAGAACAGTAAAGCACCTGGCCAACCGTGAAATTCAGGCTGCCGCCATCACCAACTGAATTGCCGCCAGCTGCCGGTATGGCCTCCTGTGCCTGAGATGCGCCTAGTAATAAAAGGAATGCTATCGCGAAAACAAAACTGTTTACATTGTTCATCATAATGGTTTTTGTTTTTTATCAGTACTTTAATAATAGTGTAGCAGGGTAATTAATGAGTCGTGGCGAGAGTGGGTAATTGCCACAATTTTAACAGTTTAAAATTATATATAAAAAAGGGTCAGTTTTTTATATAATCAATTGAATATTAACAATGAAATGTTGATATAACAAATGCTTTTGCTGAGGTTGGGCTTTTGAAGTTTTAATGAGTGGTTGCCGCCGTATATTGCCATGCTTCAATCTTAGGAAAATAGGGGATTACTTTCAATCCATTGAAGAAAAAGGAATAGTTAGTTAAAAAAGCTTAGTGGGAGTGAGGGAGACGACATGAAATTTTTCACAGCAACACAACCAAACCCAATGTAATATTAACGAAGCTCACTGTTCGGTCGATGTAATAAACCTCTCCAAAACGGCTGTAGCCAAACTGCATATTGTGATAATACAGTTCGCTTTCAGCTTTCACACCAATACAGGGCGAAATATTGTATTGTAGCCCTATTCCTGGGATTACGATAAACCCATTGTCTTTGGCTGATGTGATTTCATACCAGTCAATTTGCCCTACCATAAAATACTCTGGTTTGTAAAGTTGGTAGGGTGTTTTGCCCCATATCCAGCCACCTAATAATTTTCCCGTCAAGGAAAATGATTGCCAAAAATTCCAGTCAGCGTAGAGCCCGGCAGCGGTAGTTAATGTTTGAAAACCTTCTGACCTGATGGTCACATCTTCCAAAGCAGGGTCGGCTTGCACCTTTTCATAGCCCAGGGTACTTACATCTATTGGTTGCTGGTTGTAGCCAAATTCGCCGCCAACTCCCAAATAGGGAAGGAAGAACCAGGCGCCGTCTGCGCTAAAAGTGATGCCTGTCATGGCAAACGAACTTTCCTGCAAATTGTAGCTGCTAAATTTCCCAAAAGGGACAGAAACGCCTGCCCGTAAAGCAAAATAGGAAGGCCCTTGTTGCGCCTTCATTTGTGTTAAGCCTGAAATAGCCAGTAAAATAATTATGAATAGTGTAACGAAATTTTTCATTGTATTTGTAAAAAGTAAACGGCAAATTTAAAACATTCACAGACAGGTTCAGGATTTTTATCTTTGTATAAAAAATGGGGTTATGGTTTTTACTTTAGGAGAATCTTTACTTGATATTATTTTTTCAGAAAATAGCCAGATTACGGCTAAAGCAGGTGGAAGCATGCTCAATACCGCAGTTTCGCTTGGAAGAAGCGGGATTGATGTTTCGATGGTTTCTGAAACCGGCGATGATGAAACAGCGCGAATAATTCTGAACTTTCTTGAGGAGAACAAAGTTCAAACCCAATTCATTAAAAAATATTATCACCAAACTACTTCGGTTGCCCTGGCTTTTCTTGATAAAGATAAAAAGCCAACTTATTCAATTCACAAATCTTACCCTGAAAAACGATTGCTCGCTTCTCCTATGAATTTCGATGAAAATGATGTGCTGGCTTTTGGTTCGATGTACTCAATTGAACCCGCCATCAGGCATGAATTGGTTCAAATAATCAGCCATGCTAAAAACAGTGGAGCTATCCTGGTTTTCGACCCGAATATTCGTTCTCATAAAATTGATAAAAGCCCTTTGCGGGATGCATTGCTTGAGAATATTGCCTTTGCCAATATCATAAAAGCTTCGGACGAAGACTTGCAGAACATTTTTGGAGGGCTGTCTTTCGAAGATTGTTTTTCTGAAATTAAAAGAGTTGATGCGGATGCGATTTTTGTAATTACACTTGGAAAAGAAGGCGTTATTGCATTTTATAAAGAAATAGTATTAAGCCTTCCTGCTAAAGAAGTTAGGTTGGTAAGCACAATTGGCGCAGGCGATGCCTTCACAGCCGGAATGATTTATTTTTTAGAAAAGAATAATATTTCACGGAATAAATTGTTGGAAATGGATAAAAACACTTTGGAAAAAATGCTTGAATCGGGAAACCGTTTTGCGTCCGAGGTTTGCGGCTCGATGGAGAATTATGTTTTAGGCTATTAGGCTGTATTCTATTAGGCTTTAGGTAAAATAAAAATTGAAAAAATGAAGAAAATTGGATTGTTATTGTTAGCGGGATTGGCTTTCGTTTCTTGTAATAACCAGAAATCTAATAATTCGCTGAACCAGGAAATTGAAAAAATTGCCCAGTCAAAAAATGCGGAGGTGGGTGTGGCAGTTTTGGGAATTGAAAACCGGGAACTATATTCTTTCAATGGAAACAAGCATTTTCCGATGCAAAGCGTGTACAAGTTGCATCTGGCTTTGGCGGTATTAAATCAAGTAGACGAAGGCAAATTGTTGCTCAGCCAGAAAATCCAACTGACAGCGGATAACTTATTGCCCAATACCTGGAGCCCGTTGCGGGAAAAATACCCCAGAGGCGATACGGCTGTTTTGTTAAGTGAAATTATAGGTTTCACGGTTTCGCAAAGCGACAACAACGGCTGTGATATTTTGTTTGGTTTAGTTGGTGGGCCAGGGTATATTAACAATTTTTTGCATAATAAAGGAATCGCCGAAGTTTCAATAATTTCAACTGAACAGGAAATGCACCTAAACCCAAACCTTCAGTTTGAGAACTGGACTACGCCACTAGCTGCTGTTCAGTTACTTGATATGTTTTATAACAAAAAAATGGTTTCTGACAGCAGCACCCAGTTTTTATTGCAATTGATGATAGAAACTACTACAGGCCCCAATAGAATCAAAGGCCAGCTGCCACATGGTACGCCTGTAGCCCATAAAACTGGTTCGTCAGGAAAAAATAGTGACGGCATAACAGCCGCCACCAACGATATCGGGATAGTTGAACTGCCTGATGGAACGCATTATGCAATTGCCGTTTTTGTAACAAATTCTACAGAACCGGAAGAAATAAACGATCAAATAATTGCAGAGGTTTCTTTAGCAGCCTATAATTACTTTTTACAACAAACTAACACGAAAAATTAAGCGTTAGATTTTCTTCAACCCACTACTAAATTTTTTTTTGAAAATTAATTTCGACACCTTTATTTATAACCGTTTTACATTTTATCTTTGGAAAAATTTATAATAAATGAAAGCAAAAAAAATTACTCAAATCAGCAAGGTTTCCTCGCTAATATTAGTTATGTTATTCATTTCTAATATAGTTGTTTCCCAAACAGATACTACAAATGTAGCAACCCAGGATACAACAAAGCTTGATAATAAGGAGAAGACAGATAGCCAAAAAAGTGATGAAAGCAAAAAGGAAGAAAAAAAGAAAAAATCAGGTGTTTTCATGGCTTATGGTGGGGTTACATTTAACCAATTGAACACTTCTGGTAATTATGAGTCTTATATTGCTCCGGGCTGGGCATTGGGTGCTGCATACAAACGGGGAAGGTTTGTCTATTGGCAAGTAGGTGCCCGTTACAACAATGCTGTCTATGAACTTCACCTTACTGATAAAACTTCAGATACGGTTTCAGACAACTTATTTGGTGTTCGGGATATAGATATTCCTGTAACAGTAGGGCTCAATTTATTATACTTTACAGGAAGAACATTGGGTCTTCGCATTTATGTAAGTGCAGTTCCTGCTTTTTTACTTAGTGCAGGTAGCAGTGGCTATCCGGAATTTTCGAAAGACAATTTAAATTCATTTAATTTTTATGGACAAGGTGGTTTGGGATTAGACGTTTTGTTCCTATCAATTGATGCTGGTTATAACTTTGGTTTCACAGATATATATCAAAATGATCAATCTACTCCCGGGCAGGTTTATGTAAACCTGGGTTTTAGGTTTTAGCTAAGATTAATTTTCATAAAAAAAAAGATTGGCTCTTCTGAAAGGACCAATCTTTTTTTTAAGATTTATTCAAAAACTGCTCATTTTCATAAACAGATTTTGAAGCGATGCGGAAAGAAGAATTATTTTACGCTATCTTTCAAACCTTTACCTGGCCTGAATTTTGGAACACGGGCGGCTTTAATTTTCAAAGCTGCTCCCGTTTGTGGGTTGCGGCCTGTTCTGGCTTTACGCTGAGCTGTGGTATAAGTTCCAAAGCCAACCAAACTCACGCTGTCCCCTTTTTTCATTGCTTTTTTTACGGTTTCGTGATAGCTGTTAATAGCTTTTGCGGCTTGTGCTTTTGTTAAACCAGCTTCTTTTGCAATTGCGTCAACTAAATCAGATTTGTTCATGTTGAATAAATTTTGGTTAATGAAATAAATTAATTACTCTCGCATACAGATTTTCTAATGTTATAAAAGGACATATCGTCGAAAAAAATGAAAAATTGTCCTATATAAAACGAAATTTGCTGAAATGCTTAGGCGAATGTAGTAAATATGTAGGAGATAAAAGGATTTCGGTAAAGAAAAATCATTTTTTTTTTAAAATCCTTTTTACTTATCAGTCAATTTGTCTTGGCAGGAATTAAAAAACTATCAATCGAAATCCAAAACTATTACAGGTTTCCCGCAAATTTACTCAAGAAATCGCTCAATTTCCAATAAAATAAATATTGTATTCATTCTCCGAAATCTTTTCAACCCAATTTTTACACCCCAGGCTGCTTGCCTTTTCAATCAAGGGTACTGGCATAAATGAAGCAGTCATTTTGTAAATTTTCCCGGCAGGTAATTGATTTAAATCAGCCATCACCTGGTGAACAGGATGTTCACCAGCTTCAAGCATCGGCCTGACATCCAGCGAAGCCGAAATTTTTTCTTTGCTAAACCACTCAGGAATTTCCGAATTAGTTGTAGGCAAAGAAAATCTATTATCAATAAAACTTTCCTGCCCAACTTCTTTTCGCAGCCTGTTGATTAACTCGTCAACCTTCACGTTTGCCATGGTGGCAATTTGCTGCAAAGTACTTACCTTTCCTACTGTATTCCTGAGAACAGGATTTTTTAATTTATCCATGGCCGGAACAATGCTGCTTATTGTTTTTTCTAATTGTGGAAAGGCTTCCAGTAAGTCGGAAACTTTGGTTTTAGGGGTGATAATTATTTTATTGTCTGACATAATCGTTTTTATTTATATGATAAAATTCTTTGTTCGCCTTCAAGCTTTCTTAGCTCCGATAAGTTTTGCGAAACTTCGAGTGTACCGAGGTACTCACCATTGGGATTACGCAAAGCGAAATATTCGATGTGGATAAATTTCCCTCCCATTTGTATCCAGAAAGGGGCGTGGCTTTGCTTCCCAGTCCTGAAATCATCGATTATTTTGTCGACTATATGTGCCGAAGCAGGTGGGTGGCAATTCCTTACATCGCGGTTAATGATGGATCGGCTGCGGGTAAAAATTCTTTCTTTTCCCTGAGAGAAAAATTTGACTTTGTCATTTTTATCAACAAAGGTTATATCAACCGGCAAAGTGTTCAGAATAGCCAGCAATTCTTCGTTTGAAAAACTTCC
>DATCTB010000191.1:0-6451 GCA_036568185.1 Bacteroidales bacterium
TACCTTTCCAAAACATTCTTCGGTCAGGTTCATCAGTATTATTAAAGTCAAAATCAAACTCTGCCTTTAAAACTCCATCAGTCCATACTTTACTATCAATTTTAATAAATCCACCTTGGCAATAATAAGTTTTTAATCCAGTTGAAGAAATACTATTGAGTTCAATTCTCGGAATACAAGTATCATTTTTAATTTCAAGAATCAGTTTGCAATGAGTTCCTGAATTTAAATGTGTAGAACAAGTAATCTGGTTGTTTTTCTTTTGTTTTGCTGTAATGTAATCAGTCCCTGCCCATTCATAGCACCATGCTTCACTTGAAATCGAGTGGAATTGATGAGTAGTATCAACCAATTGATAAAACCTTGTCAGAGAATCAGTATAAATTTTGCCTTCACTGTCTTTCATTGATTCAGTTCCTTCTGGACAAAATCCATCGCAACTTAATTGTCCAAATTGATTTTTGTAAATTCCTTCTGGGTAATTCCATTTTGTTCTAAAGTCAAAATCACCCTTTAAATTATCAATCCATTGAATTTTGATTTCGATGTCCTTATCAAGGATTTTTGTATCAATGATAAATCCAAATGATGAAATTCCAATTAGTAGAATCAGTATTTTATTTATAAGGTTTCTCATTTGCAGTATGTTCTTTGCATGAAGCACAACGGTTACCTGTATGTGGCGTAGCCGACTGTGGGCTACTTTCCTGTCAAGCCGAGACGAAGTAAATGCGGGAGATTAACCTACAATTAAGCACAAAAACGGCTATGACATATACAGATTGTTAGGGCCTGTGTTTTATTTCCACCAGTCAAAATTATCTGAAATAATAATTTCATTTTTTTTGATATGATGGGTAGTTTTCATCGGTATTGTTCTAAAGTCTAAATTGTACTTAGTCGCTAAATCTCTGATTCCTTTTGTGTCGTCGTAAGTCAACATAAATTTTCCTTTGAGTTTCGAAGTCAAAAAGAATAATTTATCATGGTCAATTTCAAAATGAGTGTAAAGCCTTTTTCCAGCAACTGTATATGGAGGGTCAATGAAGAAGTAACAATTTTTATCGTTTGTTGCTTTTTCCATTTCTATAAAAGCATCACCAGTAATAAATTCAATTTTATTTTTAACATAACCAATTGCCAAAATTCTATCCCTTAAAGTTTTTGGATACCAACGAGATTTAATTCCTTTTCCGTTTTCTCCATTTTTAATTAAACCTGAGCCTTTAGTTATTATACCGCCATGATAAATTCTATTTTTAAGAATTGTGCTAAAGGCTTGTTCTTTAATTGTTTTTTTGTCTTTTTGTAGAATATTGTTGGCATTTTCGGGAGTTAAATCAAATCCATAAATTTTGTCTGCTAGCCATTTATGGTCTCCGTTTAATATTACATCCCATACTGCTGCAACTTCTTTGTCAAGTTCAATCATTGTTACATGATTTGCTAAATTTTCAAATGCAGCAGTTAATCCTATTATACCACCACCAGCAAATGGTTCAATTAAGTTTTTATATTCTTTGGATTGTTTTAGCCATTTTCTAACAATTGGAACTAACCAAGTTTTTCCACCAGGATATCTGAACGGGCTTCTTTGTGGAATTGAGGCAACGTTTACGACATTTAATTTATTCGCCTTTTTTTCCTTTGTTCCAAATATTGATAACTGTCCGTCCATAATTATCCACTTATTATGTCTGTTAAAGATGGTGCATCTGGAGAGTTTTTGTCGAGATGCTCATCGAGACGGTTTTGTAAGATATTTATGAAATCAGAAACATCACCGGGTTCAGGTGTTGTAACTCTTAAAAGTGCAGGTTCAAATTCTGTATAAATTGTGTCGACTAGAACTAGGTTATTTTGATTTTGTTCTTTATTGAATTCAAGGTCGTATAAGAACCACGCAATATCGGCCTTAGATTTATCTGTCGTTGGTAAGTCGGGGAGTGTTTCAAAAAATGATTTTTGCAGTGCAACTGTCTGCTTCTTTTTCCATGTTTGGAAAATTCCTCCTTTATATAACATTTGAGGAATAAGACGTTTTCGAGAAGATGACAGATAATCTGGCTTTGGATAGTTGTAACCTGTCGGCCATTCAAAATTTTTCGAAGGGTTACTGATATATTTCTCAAACGGATTTCTTAAGTTTCCAGAAATGTAAACTCCTTGAACTTCTAGTGAAACAAAGTCTATCAATTGCCCCTTTTCGTTGTATTGAACTAATACAAAGTCAATATTACCAGCGGACTGTCCATTTTTGTCAGTCAGTTTAATTTCCGATAATGAAGTCCAATTTGAATTTGCCCCAAATGCAAAATTTGCTGCGTTTTCTATGATAATCCAATCTTCTCTGAATCTGGTAGGGCAAGTTATTACTGAAGTATTGTTATTCCATACACTGCATACTCCCAAAGGATTATTGGCTTTGTCTTTTGTGCAATTTGGAACTTTATTATTAAAAGGACACAATTTTTGATTTCTATAACGTTGAGCTTTTGGACTTTCATTTCCAATTGGAAAGCCAAAAACTTCGGCAAGTGGACTTTTATTTTCTTGATTATTTGTCATACCCAAAGATAAGTTTTTTTGTCGGCCGATAGATATTCTATTTTTGTTCTTTTTTCAACATTGGCCCTAACTTGTTTATATGTGTGATTTTATCACACATATCCCTCCAATTTGGGTGTATATGTGTGATTATGGCCACTTTTATTTTTTCAAATATATTTAGATTTTTATTATAAATCATCAAACGGCGATTTAATGTTCTGTAAACTTTTTGTGCTAACATGCGTGTAAATTTCTGTAGTTTTAGAACTTTTATGCCCTAATAATTCTTGAATATATCGCAGGTCAGTGCCAGCTTCAAGTAGATGAGTAGCATAGCTGTGCCTGAGCCAATGAAGTGTAACCGGTTTTGTAATATTTGCTTTTTTGCAGCATTGTTTTAATACGGATTGCAGACTGTATTCTGAATACTTTTCCCCTTTGACACGCCCTTCAAACAACCATTTTTCAGGCCTGAAAGCCCTATAATAATCACGCAGCATTTCGACCATCTTTTCTGGCAATGGAGCTACCCTGTCTTTGTTGCCTTTTGCATTGCGAATGATGAGCAAACCTCGCTTTGAGTTAACATCAGTTGGTATTAAGTTAAGCAACTCGCTGCGCCTGAGGCCACAGGCATAAATAAGCGATAGCATTGCTTTATGTTTTATATTCGAAGGAGCTTGTAGTATGGCTTTCACTTCCTCTTTGCTCAAAACATTGGGCAAGTGGTGTTCTTTTCGCGGCCTTTCAATTTGCTCAACCAGCAATTCTATTTTCAGAATCTGCCTGAAAAATAATTTAATGGCATTGATGGTTTGGTTTTGGTAGGCACTGCTAAATTGATTTGCCAGGATATAATCGCTGGTAAACTTAACCACATCACTATTTTCAGCTTTTACAATTTCCTTGGGCTTGATAAACCTGATAAATACAAGCAGCAAACTGCAATAAGTTTTAATGGTTGACGGGCTATAGCGCTTGTGCTCCATCCACTTCTTGAATTCACCAACTTTTTTATAGTCATCTGGCTCAACAGCTGGAAGCATAGCCCTGGCGGGCAAATCCAGAGTTACTGTAGCTTTGCCGCGAAATAGCTCTTGAACAGTTTCAAGGTTTTTGGGTGTATATTCCAGGTACCAGCAGTTTTTTTTCCAGCTCCAACTTGTTCCCTCTATTGTTTTTACAAGTTTTTTCAGTTCGCTGTTAAACTCAAAAAAAAGTGCAAGCTGTTCTTTTTCGTGATAAAATATGGTTTTTATGTTTATAGCAGGCAAGGGCATGGATTGGTATTGTTTTTCCAGCCATAAATTTATAAAAAGAAATTGAAAGAGAAATCAAAAAATCTTCGGGTACCTCACCGGGTTGTAATCGTGCATCATATTATACACTTTGTCGAAAACATCTTCGGCATTGGGGTTGGAAAAATAATCGCCATCGGTGGAGTAGGCGGCACGGTGCGATTTGGCTGTGAGGGTGCGCGGGTCCATATCGAGGTAATTAAAGCCTTCCTGCTTCTCAATCACGCGCTGCATCATAAAGCTGGTAGCGCCGCCAGGCACGTCTTCATCGAAAAAGATGATTTTATTTGTTTTCTTTAGCGAGTTCAGTATAATTTTATCCACATCAAATGGAATCAAAGTTTGCACATCAATCAGTTCCACGCTGATATCAAAACCCTTCAGTTGCTCAACGGCATCCTCGGCTATCCGCACACAGGAGCCGTAGGTAACCAGCGTAACATCAGTGCCTTCAACCAGCACTTCGGGCACGCCTACCGGCGTTTTAAACTGTCCCATATTTTCGGGATATTTTTCGCGTAAGCGGTAACCGTTTAGCGGCTCAATAATAAGCACAGGCTGGTCGGATTCGAGGTATGTATTGTAAAATCCCGCCGCCTGTGTCATGTTTCGTGGCACAGCTACATGCACCCCACGTATGGAGTTGATAACCATGCTAAGTGGCGAGCCCGAATGCCAGATGCCTTCGAGGCGGTGGCCCCGGGTGCTGATAATCATCGGTGCTTTTTGCCCGCCGCGGGTGCGGTAGTGCAGGGTTGCCAGGTCGTCGCTTAGCACTTGTAAACCATAAAGCAGGTAATCGAAATACTGGATTTCGGCAATTGGCCTCAAACCACGCAGCGCCAATCCCAGGCCCTGTCCAATAATGGTGGCCTCGCGGATGCCGGTGTCGGTAATGCGGTAAGCGCCGTATTTATCCTGCAGGCCTTCGTAAGTTTGGTTTACGCCGCCAATCTTTCCAACGTCTTCGCCGAAAGCCAGTACAGCCGGGTTGTTGGCAAAAATGTAATCAAAGTTATCGCGAAGTATTTCCCTGCCGGGGACAAATTTTGAATTATTACTAAATACCGGCTCAACACTTTTAATATTCATCGCCGATTCGGCCGATTCGCTATACAGGTGAGAACTGAACCTGCGGCAACTGTCCTCGGCTTCTTTTTCAAGCCAGGCAGTAACATTTTTGCGTAATGAATTTTCAGGCCTGCTGCATTGGTTGCAGAGCAGTCGGATAATCTTTTTCCCCGATGAAATAATGTCTTTGCGAATGGGTTCGCCTACCTTATCAAGTTCTTCCTTGATGGCGCCAATGGCATCTGTTTTCGAGCAGCGGCAAGTAGAAATATCCACCATTTCCAAAAACTCCTTCTTTTTCGCAATCAATGGATTCTCAAAATTGTCCCAGGCTTTTTTGCGGGCTTCCCGGGCACGTTTTGTAGATTCCTGTTCTATTTTATCCAGTTCAGCCGCGGTAGCAATTTTTTCTTTCAATATCCACTGGCGCATATTTTTGATGCCATCATTTTTGTTTTCTTCGGCCAGTTGTTCAGTAGATTTGTAGCGTTCGTGCGAGCCGGATGTAGAGTGGCCCTGTGGTTGAGTGCAGCCCATTACGTGGAATAAAACCGGAACCTGTTCCTTGCGGCAAAGTGCGATTCCTTTGCGGTACATTTCAACCAGTGCGGGATAGTTGTAGGCGTATTCACGGAAAATATAAATGCCGTTCGTATTTTTTTCTTTTTCAAAACCTTTTAAAATCTCCGAAATATTTCCTTTGGTGGTTTGAAATTCGTTGTGCACCGAAATGCCCCAGCCATCGTCCCACACCGACATAGCCAGCGGAACCTGCAACACGCCGGCTGCATTCATGGTTTCAAAAAAATGGCCTTCCGAAGTGGATGCATCGCCGATAGTCCCGAAAGCTACTTCGTTGCCTTTTTTGGAAAATTTTCCGAATAATTTTTTATCAAAATGGTTCCTGTAAAACTTGGATGCAAGCGCAAGACCCAACAAACGTGGCATTTGGCTGGCAGTGGGAGAGGAATCGGCGGAAGAATTTTTCTGGGCAGTCAGGTCTTTCCAGTTTCCGTTTTTATCGAGGCTGCGGGTGGCAAAGTGGTTGTTCATCAGGCGGCCGCCATTTGCTGGGTTGGCTTCGAGGTCGGTGTCTCCGTATAATTGCGAAAAGACTTCTTCCAAATTCATCATACCGGCGGCGAGCATAAAAGTCTGGTCGCGGTAGTAGCCCGAGCGCCAATCGCCGTTTTCAAAAACCTTTGCCATGGCCAGTTGCGGCACTTCTTTTCCATCACCGAAAATGCCGAATTTGGCTTTGCCGGTAAGCACTTCCCTTCTTCCCAACAGGCTAGCCTGGCGGCTTTCGTTGGCAATGCGATAGTCGTTAAGAATTTCTTCTTTGCTTAGTTTCAATTTTTTTAAAATGTCTGGCGAAGTATTCATAAATTAAAAGAAGTGTGGCTTTTTAGTTTTTCCGAAATAGGGTAGGCAAATTTAGCAAAATGAAATTAATAAAGAAATCGAATGTTTCGCTTTTAATCTTTAGTGTGTTTTGTGATAAAAAATAAGAGGCTGTAGCGCAAAGTTTC
>DATCTB010000192.1:0-4642 GCA_036568185.1 Bacteroidales bacterium
TTCCGGTTTACCGGGAAATCAAAATCGCAACTGCTTTGGGAAGCACACCTATTGTTGAAAACAGGAAAGGATTTGCCCCGCGAAAGGAAGCTTTTTGAAACGAAAGGCAAAGAATTCACCCTTCCAGAACTGGTTCATGAAAAACTGGAAGATGCCTACGATGAAATTGAATTGCTTGATTTCCCGGTAAGTATATCTTATTTCGATATGTTGCAAACAAATTTCCGGGGCGAAGCCATGGCTTGCAGCCTGAACGATTTGCTCGGTCAACAAATCAGGATGGTGGGCTTATTGGTTACCATTAAATATGTGAAAACGGTGAAAAATGAAATGATGCACTTCGCCACCTTCCTCGACCAAACTGGCGAAATGTTCGACACCACCCACTTTCCTGATTCTTTAAAAAAATATCCTTTTCGTGGTTTTGGCGTTTACCTGATTTTGGGAAAAGTGGTTGAAGAATTTGGCTATGCTTCAGTGGAAGTGGAAAAACTGGCAAAGCTGCCCTTCAAGCCCGACCCACGTGAATAGGCTACAGTTTTTCCCCACATTTTTTACAATAAGAAGCATTTTCATCGTGTTCGTCAAACATACAATTGCTGCAAATACGGACACTCTTTAACTTCTGGGCCTTTGACATTTCTGTAGTAATTATCCCTGTTGGTACAGCTATGATTGCGTAACCCGTAATCATTAAAAAAGATGCAAGTGTTTGGCCAATAATAGTTTGTGGGGCAATATCGCCATATCCTACAGTCGTAATTGTAACAATGGCCCAATAAATAGAAGTGGGTATGCTGGTAAACCCGTTTTCTGGCCCTTCAATCAAATACATAAGTGCGCCTACAATAACCACAATTGTTAACACAACTTCCAGAAAGACAACGATTTTCGCTTTGCTGTTTTGCATTGCAACTTTTAGAGTGTTGGCGGCATCCATATACCGCATTAATTTGAGTACCCTAAAAATCCTTAGCAGGCGTAAAATCCTGATAATAATAAGGAAATGGGTGCCTTGCAAGAAAACACTGACATAAGTAGGAATGATGGCCAGGAAGTCGATGATTCCATAAAAGCTGAAAATATATTTCAAAGGTTTTCGAACCAAAATGATTCTGAAAATATACTCAAGTGTAAATAAAATGGTTAAACCCCACTCTATTGCAATAAAAAACTTGCCATAGTTTAAATGCAAATCACTAACACTATCGAGCATCACAATTACAACACTCAGGGCAATTGCCGCAAGCAGGACAACATCGAAAAATTTTCCTGAAGGTGTATCTGCCTCAAAAATAATGCGGTACCATTTTTCTTTCCATTCTGGTCTTTTCATTTTTAATGACTTTGATTTTTAGAATTGAAAAATACGATTATTTATTCTTTTTAATAAAATTTCTTAAAAATTGCTTTAAAGCAGCAAAGCTAAATTTTCAATTCAAGATAATTGCTAATTTTGATTTTTTTAATTTTAAAAATTATATAAGATGAAAAAGTTTATTTTACTAGGAAGTTTTCTAATTGCAGGCTTTTTGTTTTTTGGGTTCGTACAGGATAATGCAGAAAAAAGTCAGCAAACTCCTCAGGATGAAACATTCCAAATTCCTGCCGATGTTCAGAAAGTGCTTGACAACTCATGTACAGGTTGCCACAGCAGTGAATCAAACAACACGAAAGCGAAAATGAAGTTGAAATTTGATGAAATGGGCTCATTGAAAACTTTCAAACTCTCAGGCAAATTAAGCGATATAGCCAAAGAAATTGAAGAAGACAAAATGCCACCTTCCAAGGCTATTGAAAAGTATCCGGAAATGAAGCTAAGTGCTGAAGATAAAGCATTGGTTGTAAACTGGGCAAAGGAAACTGCTGCAAAGTTAGCTGGGGAATAATCAGTTAGACATTTTATTTTATGACAAAAAAGATTGTGTGGCTAAGCATTTTGGCAGCCTTAGTAATTATACAGGTAATACCTGCAGGCAGGCCCGAGGTAATAGAGCAAAACAAAAATGATTTGCTTTTAAACAACAGCATTCCTGATACGGTAGCAAACTTATTGAAAAATGCTTGCTACGATTGTCATTCCAACCAAACTGTTTATCCGTGGTATTCATATGTTGCCCCGGTTTCGTGGCTTGTTGTACGCGATATTAAAGTTGGAAGGAAACACATGAACTTTTCTAATTGGGAAAGTTTAAGTAAAACCGACAAAGCAGAGCATTTGAGTGATATAAACGACGAAGTTTCAATGGGTTCGATGCCGATGGTGATTTACCCGATTATGCATCCTGAAGCCAGGCTAACCGCTGAAGAACGACAAATGATTGTTGACTGGACTGACGAGTTTGGGGAGGCTTTGTTTGATAATTAGTTATTCTTAAAGCTAATTACTTTTACTTATCAATATCTGTTTCTGAGTAAATTCAACAGCAGCCTGTAGGAATTCAAGCACTTGTGGCCATTCTTCAATTGGATAATAGTTCTTCTTGTAAACTTTCTGAATATCAAGAATTAACAAGTTATCCTCTAATTTTGGATGACAAGTAAAACTGCCTGAAGAATTGTCAACTGATATTTCCAAATCACCAATGCCTTCAACTTTATAATCTTCTGGAATATTCAGCGAAAGAATCCAGTTATGTGAGTGAGGAGTATCATCGAAAACAGGAACTTTCCTGTTTTTTTCTTCTTTGGTAAATTCTTTATTTCTTCCAATAAATTTTCCAATTTCAATAATGTATGAATTTCCGGCTTTTTTAATTCCTGAAGTAATTGTGAATTTATATTGAAACTTTAAGGTATCATCATTAGTCCAGCGGCCGGGGCTTAAAAGATTAACGGTATCCAAAACGACATCATCTACGTTCTGGCTCTCATTTAATATTAGCTTAACCATATCATGACGCTCAGCGTATTCCTTATCTTTTAAATTTTCGATTGATTCAATATTCTTCATTATTTGCTTCGTGTCAGCCGGCGAAAAGGTGTTATACATTGCATAGCTATCAGCTTCTTCAATATACTTATAACTAAAAGGAATGATTAATTGAGAATAGTAATATTTAGGTTCTCCCATCATGCAAAAGGTTTCGGAGAAAGAAACTTTTGCCGGAGACAAGTTTTCAAGATTTATAAAAATAGAATCTATGACCGAGTTTTCTTCAGTTGTTGAAACTGGAATAAACTTTTTTTGATAAGGAAATAGATCATCTGTTTTATTATTCCAAACACTTGCTACATTAATTGCACTTGCAGTTTTCTTATCAATGGTAAGTGCAGTTGTTCCTTCAATTAAAAAAATGTGTTCTCCAAAAACAGTATTTCCTGCTGGTACGGTTATCAGAGTTGAGTCTTGATTGTAAAGCCTGACAAATGGTATCAACTGGGTCGAAATAACGACTTCATCCAAACTACTGTACTGCCTATCGGCAGCTATACCCAGCTCATGATTCACTCCAAAATCAGATAAAACATTTGAAAATGCAATAATAATTTCAAAATCAGACATAAAATATGACATAGGTGCTAATTGTCCATAGTAGAGAGAATATTTAAAGTTAAGATAATGCCGGAAATAATAAAATGCGTTTTCAGCTACTTCCAAATCAGTTGGATTAGCTGATAAATTGGGTTTTATCTTCCTCGCACATTCGTTTTTCATATCAATTGCGTAGGTATTTTTTTGAAAACTGGCATCGGTAAAATTCAAAAGCAAACTTGCAATTTCATTTTCAGAAACATTGGATTTAATACTCTTTTCATCACCTAAAAAATCAAGACGCTTTTTCCTGTTTGCATCAGAACACATGGTAACCTGATAAACTATGGTAGGATATGCCCGGTATGGAAAAACCATTTGGTCGATATTAAAACTCTCAACTTCACGGGAAATATAGGTGTAATTTGTCCATTTACCATCTTCAACAAGCTCTGGCTCAGGTGCTCCATTGTAACTTTTTGCGTTCAGGTAGGTTCTGCGTTCAGGCTGAATGGAAAGCTTTCTGTATAAAATTGGATATTCTGATTGAAGAATTATCAATTCAGGCTCAAACTGAACATCCAGACCTCCATTGACATTTGCAAAATAAGAATTTATACTAACATAGTAATAGTCAATTATATCGCCAACTGCCAGGTCGGGAACTGCGAGTTTGAGGGTTTTTATTTTGGTATAGCCACTCTCTTTATTTTCTAATTCTACAAAGTCATTTTCCTGAATAACCCTGATTTCACCATTGGGTTTTATAATTTTTATACCCATGTAATTCCCGTTTTTTCCCCATTTTTTTTCGCGCAGGTTTTCGGAAGAAAATTCAGCCCAACGATTTACAGCAGTTTGATCGAGTAATTTAACACGTTTTCTTATAAAAATATTTTCATTAATGGCATTATTCATAGGTTGTTTTCTGTACTGAAAACTCTCATCGAGATACAGAATAACTGCCGACATGTCTTTCCACTTTTCGGGAACTTCAGTAACTTTAGCTTCTTCGCTTTCATTTCCCCACATAAGTTCATTGTATTCGGCATTATTGATTTGCGCTTCCAATTGCAAACTAATACACACAGCAAATACCAATAGCAGTTTAATTTTTTTCACCTTCATTTTGGTTGGAAATAATTATTAATTCAGCCTGTAATTTAT
>DATCTB010000193.1:0-9987 GCA_036568185.1 Bacteroidales bacterium
AGGCACTGACACCGTATGGGCTGTTACAACCGGCGGTGATATTCTGGCTACTGCCAATGCTAGTGGTGATACAGTCCACTTTACTGTTGATAAACTTTCAGATGCTTGGCTAACGGAGATTTTCGCTACAGATGGCTCCCATGCATGGGCAATTGGAAACAATGGTTCTTTATACCGTTATGGCGTTTTGGAAGGCTTTCCGTCTGGCGATGCCAATATTATAGATATTGCTGTTGATCAACAAATTCAACCTGCAGAAATTGATTTAGATGCCCAGACAGTTCAGGTTATCGTGCTGGCAGGCACTGACCTCTCACAAATTATACCTGAAATCTACCTGTCGCCAGATGCAACTGTAAACCCACCAGGCGGAACCATGCAAGACTTTACTAATCCAATTATTTATACTGTTACTTCCGGAAATGGACAGACAGAGAAGGATTGGACAGTTACCGTAAGTATTGCAACCGGTGATATTGAAAACAAAGATCCTGAAATTCGAATTTATCCGAATCCGGGCAAAGGGAAGTTCAGAATTATGGGGTTAGAGTCTGGACTTAAAATAAACAGAGTTGAGATTATTGATGCCTTTGGAAAAATTTTGCAATCTTTTTCAGGAAAGAACATTACAGAAGGAACTGAATTTGACTCAGGAAACCTAACACCTGGCTTGTATTTCTGCCGATTTTACACTGAAAATCAAATTTTTACAAAGAAAATTATCATTCAGAAATAAATAAAAAACAGAAAGCTAAAGCAGTAAGAATGATTTAAAAGCGAATCCGGCCCTTTCCATTTTAAATTCAATCAATAAAAATCTGAGTAGATTTTTCAAAAACCATATTTTCCAGATAATTAACCACCTAAATATTTGAGTGCTTATTACTACACTATTCAATAACTGCTTATCTTTAGGCAATATTTTGATAAGCTCCATCTTATATGACACTTCTTGTTGTTTACTTTTTAATAGCCTTGTTATTTTCATTTTTATGTTCGTTGATTGAATCGGTTATACTAAGTATTACCCCATATTTTATTACAACAAAGCTGCAACAAGGAAAGGATTGGGCTGTGCAGCTTCATAAATACAAAAAAAATATTGACCGGCCACTGGCGGCAATTTTAACCCTGAATACTTTTGCACATACTTTAGGGGCTGCAGGTGTTGGTGCGCAGGCTCAAATTATTTGGGGAGATGAATACCTTACAATAATTTCGATTATTCTCACCCTGCTTATTCTTATCTTTTCTGAAATCATTCCCAAAACCATTGGTGCCAATTACTGGACATCTTTGTCACATTTTACGGTAGTTACACTCAGAATTTTGATGGTTATCCTTTTTCCTTTCGTTTGGATTAGCAAGTGGATTACGAGCATTTTCAATATAAATAAAAGAAAAAGCGTGCTCAGCAGGGCCGATTTTTCAGCAATGGCTGAACTGGCAGTTGAAGAAGGGCTGTTTGGACATAGCGAGTCTTTGATTATTAGAAATGTAGCCATGTTTGATCAGATCAAAGTCAGGGATATAATGACGCCACGCACCATTTTATTTGCTGCGGACGAGAATACTTTAATAGGTGATTTTTACAAAAAACATCCTGATTTTGTTTTCTCAAGAGTGCCCCTTTATGATAAATCTGTGGATTCTATTAATAGTTTTATTCTGAAAGATCAGTTGCTCATTGCAATAATTGAAGGAGAAACCGATAAGCCACTTAAATCAATATCAAGAAATATACTGAACGTTTACCAAAATCTTCCCATTCCTAAACTTTACAAAAGATTTATTTCTGAAAACGAACACATTGCCCTTGTGATTGATGAATATGGGGGCACAGCAGGAATTGTTACCCTCGAAGACTTAATAGAAACCATTCTAGGCCTTGAAATTGTTGACGAAACCGATAATATTGATGATTTGCAACATGCAGCCAGAATAAAGTGGGAGGAACGGGCAAAAAAAATGGGCCTTGATATTGGCTAATTCCTTTAACCAGCCCTTAAACGTCAGCTTTTCACTCTTTGTGCTTTGCCAGTCCTTCAATTTCCCGGTCGAGTTCATCCCAATCGGTGAAGTTTAGTTTTTCAGAAAACTCCCTGTCTTTTCCTTTTACCATCAATGCCAATGCCATTACAATACTGCTGATAAGGATAACATATAAAAGAATGCCGGGGTCAAAATTCAAGTTTTGATAGGAAGCAGGAATACTAAAAAACAAAAGAATAGTTATCAGCCCGCGGGGTGCCACAAAAACTTCGGGAAACAAGCGCTTTACCAAAAACATTTTCAGGATAACAGCCCTGATAAGGTATATTCCACCAATAATGGCAAGGCTAATCAAGGCAGCATTCAAGTTCAATAAATTATTCAATTCCAAAGTAATACCAAAAATTACGAAAAAGAAAGTACGGATAAAAAAGGCTGATTCCATTGTTAATAGGTGAAAATCGCTTTGAACCTTTTTCAAGGAAGGTTTATCTATCCATCTCTTTATTTTTCCTGCAAAGAAAATATCATTGTTGTTCAATATAATTCCAAAAACAAGTATCATTATAAGTGAAGAAAAATGGAAAAGTTTTCCTATTGAATAAAGCAGCATAAGTACAGCTATCAGCAAAAAAAGCTTCACTTGCGATTGCAACTTGTCCAGAATTATTACCATGAGATACCCGATAATAATTGAAAGCACTATTGTAACAGCCAGGTTGATTGAAATATTTATTGCAATGTCGCCGGCGGAGGAAACATCAACACTACTGAGGATATAAAAGAAAACCATGATGGCCAGAATATCGGAAAACGTACTTTCGTAAATAAGAAACTCCCTGTTTTTCTTTATGAGGCTGCCAACACTTGGAATAACAATGGCGCTACTAACCACCGACAGGGGAATAGAATACAATACTGCCGTAAATAAATCGTCGATTAAGAAGAAGTTGATTATATATGTTATAAATGCCATGCACGCAGCAAGGGAAAACAAAGCCAAAAAAAATGATTTAATTATAAGCGGGCGTTTTTCACTTGTAAGTTCCAATTCCAGCGAGGCTTCGAGTACTATCATTATCAAGCCAACAATTCCAATTACCTGGAGCAATTGCATCAAACTTCCGCCGGTTCCCACGCCCAGATAATCGAGGCCAAACCTGATGCCAATTCCCAAAAGGATAAGCAACAACACACTTGGAATATTCATAACTTTCGACAACCAATTGAACTGGTATGACAAAATCAAAACAAGGCAAACGCCAATCACTTCAATATAAGGGTTCTGCAAATCCATAGCTTCTTTATTGCTAATTTTGAAATAAAAGTAGGATAAATTTTTATCATCATCGATTTAATTTAATAATATTGTAGAATAATCCAGCCCGGATTATCACCTTGTTACTATGGCCAAAATAAAAAAATTCGGAACATTCGGTGGGGTATTTACTCCGTCAATACTGACAATCCTTGGTGTTATCATGTATATGAGGCTTCCGATGATTGCCGGTGAAGCAGGATTGATAGGAACACTTGGTATTGTTTTAATTGCACACCTCATCTCTATTACCACCGGACTTAGCGTGTCGTCAATTGCAACCGACAAAAAAGTAAAGGAAGGCGGCACTTATTATATTATTTCCAGAAGTCTGGGATTGCCCATTGGCGGAACTTTAGGACTTGCATTGTTTGTAGGGCTTTCATTTAGTGTCAGCCTCTACCTGATTGGTTTTGCCGAAAGTTTTCTTGGCTATTGGGATATGCCGATGGACATCAACCATATCAGGATAGCAGGAAGTATCATTCTGGTGGTAGTTACTATCATTACTTTAATTAGCACTTCTCTTGCCATTAAAGCGCAATACCTGATTATGACCGCGATTTTCCTGTCGCTTCTTTCCATACTTTTCGGAAGCCACGAATATGCACCTGAAGCACCCAATTTTTTTGGTTCCGGCACAGGTGTTTCGCTGATAGTCTTGTTCGGAATATTTTTCCCGGCAGTAACCGGTTTTGAGGCAGGAGTTTCCATGTCGGGCGATTTGAAAGACCCCAAAAAATCTATTCCCGGAGGTACAATTGCAGCAATCGCAATCGGATTGGCAGTTTATATCGGCCTTGCTTTTTTCTTCGCATACACTGTCGACGGCAGCATGCTGGCATCTGACCCGCAGGCATTATTTAAAATATCATTAATACCACAGTTGGTTATTGCAGGAATTTGGGGGGCTACTTTAAGCTCGGCCCTTGGAAGTATTCTTGCAGCACCCCGGATTTTACAATCAACGGCCCTGGATAAAATCACACCACGAGTATTTGCAAAAGGTTCTGGAGCTTCAAAAGAACCAAGGAATGCTTTAATCCTAACTTTCCTGATTGCCGAAGCCGGAATTCTAATTGGCGAACTTGATGTAATTGCCCGAATAGTTTCAGTTTTTTTCATCACTACCTACGGCTTTTTAAATCTTAGCGCAGCGTTTGAATCTTTGACCAGTGCAGATTTCAGGCCTTCTTTCAAAACTCCAGCATGGATAAGCATTGTAGGTGCTTTGGCCTGCGGCCTGGTAATGGTTCAACTCGACTTTGTAGCGATGATTGGAGCCGTTGTTATTTTAGGCTCAGTATTTATTTTACTTAAACGAAGGCAATTGGTACTCGAAACAGGAGATGCCTGGAGTAGCGTTTGGGCCACTTTGGTAAAATTTGCCATTACACGCCTCAAAAAAAAGGAAATGCACACACGCAACTGGAGGCCAAACATTATTTTGTTCAGCGGACCGGATAAGGCAAGACCTTATTTAATTGAGTTTGCAAAATCTTTTGCCGGAAGGCTCGGCATTTTTTCATCCTTTGAACTGGTGCCCAGCAAAGAAAAACAGTTAATTAAAGATAAGCGCTACTTTACTTCTTTTACCAACAAAGATGATTTAATCATACACCAGCATAAATGCCGCGATATTTATTCTGGAATGGATGAGATTGCCCGAGTTTACGGGTTTGAAGGTGTTGAACCCAACACCATTTTAATGGGCTGGAGCAAAAATGAAAAGCACAAGGCTCAATTTCTTAAACTGATTAAAAACCTGGCAGAAAGCGACTTTAACACCATTTTCCTGAACTACAATGCCCAAAAGGAATTTGGCGAAAAAAGAACTATTGATATATGGTGGAGTGGCTGGGGCAACAACCTCACTTTCGCTATTTTCCTGTTAAGACATTTTACGGCTGAAGGCGATTGGAAAGATTCTAAAATAAGGCTTCTGGTAATAAATAATGTACAGTCGACGAAGGAAAACATTGACAAAAGTTTACAAACCATTTTAAATAACTACAGGGTAAATTTTGAAGTAAAAATAATTAACAATGCCAGCGAGAAGTTATCACGCGAAGCAATTATCAGCCGCGAATCTGCTCAGGCAGACCTCACTTTTATTGGTATTCCTGACAAAGAATTCCATCAACTAGATGAGGCTTATGATGAAGTGCTGAAGCTTACGAAAAACCTCGGAACCTTTTTCCTGATAAACAGTTCATCTAATTTTGAAACTTTCGACATTGGTACAGCAGGCGTCAAAGAAAGCGAGAAAATGCCTCTGATTGAAGAAAAACTGGATTTGCCCGCGCTTCAACCTTCAAAATATGATGTGATTAATGAAGACATTGAAAAAATTGATATAAACGGGCAAAAGGTACTGAACCTGTTTATTGAAAAAAGCATTACCCCGGTGTTTTCAGAATTATACTCGGTAGCTGACAACCTCGAAAGTATTGTATATTCCGTTTTCTCACAGGTTGACAAACTTGAAAATCTTGATGATGCATATCGCCGGACAAAAACGCTGATAAAAATTAAAAATGATTTCTATTTCAGGACAAACCGCGTTTATGCTGATTTAGCAGAAAATAAATTAGCGGTGCAAAAAGAAATGCTCGAAAGCGGTATCAATTGGTACATCAGGCAACTTGAGCAGGATTTGCAAAAATTCCCCCTAAAACTGAGAATTCCTTATTTGAAAGAAGATCTTGCGCTTAAGAAAAGTGATCCTTTACGATTGAAATGGTTTAAACTCAGGCGTCGTTTAACGCATCCTTTTGCAAGGAAAACCATTAACGGAAGAATACGCTATCTTGAAATTGCAACCTATTACCTGCATAATAACAGGCATTATTTTCTTTCGGCATTTCTAACCCGCTTGCAGGAAGAACTTGTGGCCTTGTTTGCAGAAAGTAAATCGCTGATAATTATTATTGACGAATTGCTTGAGCAAACATTGGACAGAGTGAAAATGAAAAAGGGCTTTTTGGAAAACACCAAAGATAAAGAAGCTGAAATTGAACAAAAAATTGAGAAACTGAAAGCCAGTATTACGGCCATCCAAAACCAGGCAAGAAATCGCATGTTGCTTGAATTCAGAAAAAACCTGCAATTAATGAGCAACGATATGGAGAAGGCTGATATTAATTTCAGGATAAGGCGAAAACGAAGAAAAGACAATTACTATAAGGAATTAATCAAGAGAAATACAAATTTTGCGTCTTCATGGTACGAAGCAACCTTGCACCAGGTTAATAAAATCTACCTCGACCTGATGCTACAATCATACCATAGCCGGATAAAAGATAAAATAAACGAGCTCAACCTAAAGATTAGCCTGCAACTTGAAAGCAGGTATAAAAATGATTTGCAAACCATTAGGGAAAAACTAAATAAACTGGAGGAAGATTTGGATGACGTGGCCGGAATAAAAATTGGCACACAATCATTTGAAGAAAATATAACCCTTCTGAAAGATTTCGATGAACTGGGCGAAGAAATTTTAAAGCTGACCGCCAGTTTACCGGAAACTATTGAAATAGCAAATGATAGGGAAGAAACTGAAAACGAAAACACCGTCCCGCTTAATGTTCCGCTTCGCAAAATCACACGTTTCTACATCGATTCAAGGTTTTTAGGCCCAACCCACGATGAACTTGAAAATATTTCACAGTCGTTGAAAAGCTCTATTTTCCTAACCCAGGATTTATTGAGCCTTACCCGCTTCAACCTGGATAATATACCGGAAGATTTACCTGATAAAATGCAGGTCATTTCACCAATAATCAACGATACTTGTCAGAAAATAAAAAAGGAAGAAGAAAATATTTCGCAGATTAGCGAAAGCATCAACAAGCTTTTTGAAAAAAACCTTCAGGAAGTTTTTAACCAGCTTTCAGCCTATAAAATTCCTGCAACAGTAGCTGAGTATTCTCAATTTATTCGCGAGCACCAGGGCAAAAAAGTGCTTAAAACCGTAGATACTTATTTTGATAACCTGAAAAATTTCGTTAACCGCACTTCTGCAAAGCTTTTATATTCACGAAGTGAGGGAATTCTTTTAGCGAAAAAAATTCTGGAATCAGAAAATATGAATTCGGTTAACCAGAAAATCCTGGATTTGGTGGAACAAGTGAATCCTAAGAAAAAGGTAGTTGACCTGCTTCCCCAATATTACAAAAATTTATTCAGTGGGCGCTCAAACATCAGCGAAGACTTCTGGGTAAAAAGGCCCAAGGATGAAGAGTTGTTCAAAACTGCCGTCAGGCGTTACCAGTTAGGTTATAAAGGAGGCATCATGCTGCTGGGCGATAGGAATTCCGGCAAGTCAGCTTTCTGCAGCAATATCGCTAAAAAGCTTTTTAAGAAAGATAAAGTTCACCACATTTATCCGCTGCCAAATGGATCTTCCTCAGCTGATGATTTTATGGCTGAACTCAGAAAAGCAATTAATGAGACGGGCGACATCGAAGAAATCATGGCAACGCTGCCGCAGGGAACCGTATTTATAATCCACGACCTAGAACTTTGGTGGGAGCGCTCTAACCTGGGTTGGGACGTTGTAAAGTTGCTTTCAAAAATAATTAACGAATACAGCAGCAAGATTCTGTTTGTGGTTAATATGAATAATTACGCTTTCGAGCTGATGAACAAAATAGTAAACCTTCAAAACGAGTTTATCAGTGTTATTACCCTCATGCCTTTCGATTCGAAAGAATTGCAGGAAATGATAATTCGCCGCCACCGTTCAAGTGGCATGAAATTCATTTTAGTTAAGAAACATGAAAACGATATGTCGGCGATTCAAATGGCCAGCTTATTTAACAAATATTTCGATTATTCGGAAGGAAACCCGGGTTCGGCACTAAAAGCCTGGATGGGTAATATCAGTAAAGTCTCAGCCGATACGCTGCATATTGTGCCACCCCATATTCCCGATTCAAGAATTTTGGCCGACATGGATGAGAATTGGAAAATTGTTTTGGTACAAATCATTCTGCACAAGTGGATGACCAAAGAAAAAATAAAAAAGATTTTCAATTTGGATGAGGAAAAAGCTCAAAACGTAATCAGCTCATTGCTCAGAACAGGATTGGTTAACAAAAGAAATGAAGATATTTACACGTTAAATACATATATCAGTTCGCAACTTATAAGGGTGTTTAAAAAAGAAGGTTTATTATGATTATTTTATCATTAAATAGTTTTTCCGGATGAAATTTGTAGTGGTTTTTCTGGTAGCTGTATTAGTCTTTATTCTGCTGAAAGGCAGCAAACTAGGGTTGAAACGCCTTGCAAGCCTCTATCCGGGATGGAACTTTCGTATCAACATGCATGCGGTTTTTGAGTTTATTATCTGGCTAGCTTTTATTTTCTGGGCTGCCGACCACTTATTCAGGGAAAGTTTCTTTTTTAAATACCTGGTAATTGCACTTATTTTTTTGGTTATCCTGTTATTGTCATGGTTTTTAATTGGCGATGTGGTTTCAGGAATTATTTTTAAAATGAAATATAATTTCAAGAATGGAACTTATATTAAAACGGGTGAAATATCGGGTGTTATAAAGTCGCAGCAGATAACTTATTTGAAGTTACGAACCGAGGACGGGCAAATTCTTCGCATTCCCTATTCAAGAATTAACCAGCAAGTGATTTCTGAAATGACTCATACCGAAACACTTGCTGAACACACTATTCACTTGCAGATATCAACAAAGTTGAATAAAACAGAGGTCGAAATTCTCATTCGTGATTCTGTATTAAATATTCCCTGGAGCAATTTAAAAGAAGAGCCAGCAATCAAATTTTTAAAGGAAACAGAAAATGGGTTTCTTATTGAAATCATGCTGTTTTCAACCAACCCGAAGCATTTAAAACTTATTGAAGTGGCACTTGAAAAAAATCCCGATATAAATTTGGTTTCTTAAAAAAAAGTTGCGTTTTTTTTGGCTTACTACCTCGCCACAACCATTTTCCTTATTTCACGAAAATCTGAACTACTCAGAACAAGGAAATACAAGCCTTCAGAAAAATTACTAGCATCCCATTGGTATTGGTATTCTCCTTTTGGTAATGTATCATTTTCCAATTGAGTGATAACTCTTCCGGTAGCATCATAAACTATTAATTCAACAGAAGAATTCTTCTCTAATGAGAAATGAATATTGGTTGAATTTGAAAAAGGATTTGGGTAATTTAATTCCAATACAAAACCATTTTCCGGAAATTTTTCTATTCCAGATGTGTTTATTTCAGGCTTTCCAGCTTCTACCCAGGCAGTATAGATTAGCTCAGCCAGCCTTTTGGATGCAAATGAAAAAAGCGGAATAGTAAAGCCTTTGGTTTTATCCCACAAAGCTTGCTTATACACTGGGGATGAGGTGCTCCCTCCAGACATTTCCTTTGCAAAATCATCAGCTAAAAGCACTGAATCTACATATACATAATTGGCATATAAATAAGTGAAAATGTATTCGTTAACATCAGGAATAACGGAAATTTGGTGCCCCATATAGTTGATTTGGCTGATATAAGCATTGATCATCGTTGACTCATACCGCGAATGAATGCCTGTGTTGCCAGTGTGTTGCCCATTATAATTCATGGTAATGTGCAGCGGCATGTGCCCATCGGCAACGTAATGCCCAAGGTCGGCTGCAAACAAACCGGCTTTGTCCCAG
>DATCTB010000194.1:0-3175 GCA_036568185.1 Bacteroidales bacterium
GCTTCAAAATCGCTCAGCCGTTCTTTAAATTCTTTTCCAATTTTAAAAGGAATTATCCCAACCACTGCATCCATAAAAACAACTTCCATCGTGTAATGGTCCTCAAGCCAGGAGCCCGGGTTGGAGCTTCCCCAACCTGCGCTAATTGTGAAAGTTTCACCTTTTCCTGATTCCGGCGTTATCAGCATCATCATGTCGCTGGTACCGATAAGTTGACCGGTATCATCATAAATATTGAAAAACAATTCGCACAGCCATTCTTCAGATAATTTGTTTGAAAACCGCAGTTCGCCCATGATATAACGGGTTTCTTTGATATCGAATTCCTTCACATAAAAACGTTTATCGACATCTATATCCCCTGAAGGTGCCTCGTATGTACGCAATGAAAGCGCCTCAAAATAAGGATTTAATGCTTCAGAAACAGCGCCAACATCTTCAACATAAAACTCAGTTGTACCGACCAATTCATCATCAATGTAGGCTTCCCAGATATAATGTCCTGCTTTCCAGTAAGCGCCTTTCTTCTCATCGCCACAGCCATAATCATGAATAACCAGGTTCTTGTCTGTTTCAATAAGCACCTCTTTTTTGTCCTCGCAATGCTGGGTAGTTTTTTTTCCATTTTCCAGCGTAAAAGCTACTATCCTGATGTTAGCAGTCCATTCTGCTTCATCAAATTGCTTATTATAAAAAGCCAACTCCACGCTCATATAGTTCAACTCCCACCTGTCGTAAACTTTTCTGAATTTTTTATTACTTCCCAAAACTTTACTCCAGGAATAAGGTTTCAGGCTACTAAACTTGTACTTGCTTGTCTTTTTGCTTTTTCCAAACATAACCGGTTTTTTTAAAACACTAAACTACCAACAAATTTAAGGATTGCGGCAATTCTTGTCCCCCTATTCCTCAATTTGAATTTATTCTAATTAAGCGCTTTAAAACTCGCAAACTATATGTTTTTCAAATGAAATAAAATACATTTGAAGAGTTTTAGCCAAGATATTAATTTAACATAAATTCCAATTTTAAAAAGAAAGAAAATGCCCCGAATGCACTAATTAAGTGCAAATTAACTATAAACCATTAGTTAGTTATTCGTGCATTCGTGGCTAAAAAAAACGAATCAATTTATGTAGTTTTAAATGTGGCAGCACCACAGTTATTCACCTAAGCATTTTTATTCATTCCCGGTAGGGTATCTCATCACTTGTGCGGTATAATATATAGAAAAGTAGATATGTTAAGGTAAATTCAGGTAGTTAATCAAAAGAAAGTAAATTTGTAACGTAAACCAATTGAACCATGAAATTAAAAAGCAATATCGCGCTCAGCGAATCGGGGTTTATTTTCAACCCCAATACTGGCGAATCGTTCACACTTAACCCTACCGGGCAGCAGATTATTGAGCTTATTAAGGAAGGAAAAGAATTCGACGAAATCAGCCAATATTTTTTGGAAAATTTTGAAACTGAAGAATCAATTTTTGAAAAAGATTTTGAAGATTTTATGCACATGCTGACAAGCTACCAAATGCTCGAAACCAGTGAAGAAAGTTAAAATCACAGTTGCAGTTACTGCGCTGAATGCCATTGACAGCCCCGGACCGGGTGTGCCGGTAATCCGGGGTTTGAAAGAATCTGAATATTTTGATGTCAGGATAATTGGCTTGTCTTACGAATCGCTGGAGCCTGGGATTTATATGCGCGATTTGGTTGACAAAGTTTACCAAATCCCCTACCCTTCCGCCGGGGTTGAATCGCTGATGTCGAGGTTGGAATACATTCATTCAAAAGAAAAGCTGGATGTAATAATTCCCAATTTCGATGCAGAGCTTTTCCCTTTTATCCGTTTGGAAGAACGCCTGAAGGCAATTGGGATAAAAACGCTGCTTCCAACCGAAAAACAATTCGAAGAAAGGCAAAAAATTAATTTATCAGTTTTTGGAAAAAAATATGGCATCAAAGTGCCTGAAAGCAAGGCGGTTAACAGTGAAGAAGAAATAAAAAAAGTGGGTGAAGAAATTAAGTTCCCATTACTTGTAAAGGGTAAATATTATGATGCTTATGTAGCTTTTAACCTGGAACAGGCAAAGGAATATTACAAAAAAATAGTTGCTAAATGGGGGCTTCCCATCATTCTTCAGGAATACGTGAAAGGCGTTGAATACGATATTATTGGGCTTGGCGACGGAAAAGGGAACCGGATAGCTGCCGTGCCCATCCGCAAACAGTATATTACCGATAAAGGCAAAGCCTGGGGTGGTATTTCAGTGAACGATGAGAAGATGATTAAACTGACAGACCATTTTATCAAATCGACCAATTGGCGCGGACCATTTGAGTTGGAGCTGATGAAAAATGAAAAAAATGAGTTTTCATTGCTCGAAATCAACCCGCGCATTCCTGCCTGGGTTTACCTGGCAGTTGGTGCCGGTCAGAACATCCCGGAAGCATTGGTGCGCCTGGCTTTGGGAGAGAAAGTGGAACAATTCAACTCATACGAAATTGGGAAAATGTTTATCCGTTATTCGTGGGATATGATTGTTGATTTGAAGGAATACCAGCAGATTTCAACATACGGAGAATTATAAAAAAACCTAAATGAATTAAAAAATGAAAGAGAAACAAAGATACGAGCGCCCAGCCATCAAAAGGTTGGAAGCCAATATGCCCAACAAATTCGGGCTTCGCACATCCGTTGTACCCATGACTCATGTAGCTGGTGTGGCTGTTAAGGACTTGATTCAAGAGCATGGCTCGCCATTGTTTGTAATTTCGGAACAAACCATCCGTGAAAATTACCGCAAAGCGAAACAGGCTTTTACTACGCGCTATCCAAAGGTCCAGTTTGCCTGGTCGTATAAAACCAATTACCTGAATGCGGTTTGCCATGTTTTCCACCAGGAAGGTTCGTGGGCTGAAGTGGTTTCAGGATTTGAATACGACAAGGCGATTGCCAATGGCGTCGACAGCAAGTACATAATTTTCAATGGTCCTGACAAGCATGAAGACGATATCAGGAAAGCAATTGACAAGGATTCCTTGTTGCACATTGACCACCTGGAAGAATTATATACGATTACCAAACTGGCGGATGAATTGAAAAAACGCCCCCGCGTTGCCATCCGAGTGAATATGGATACAGGCGTTTACCCTATTTGGGACCGTTTTGG
>DATCTB010000195.1:0-5459 GCA_036568185.1 Bacteroidales bacterium
CTTTTACGACAAAATACTTTAAATTTTATGAGCCGATTTATTGCACACTAAGGTTTTCAAAAACAGTTTAGTCATTTTATCACTCAGTCAATTGTATTATATTCGTACCTTAATTTGACAAATGAATTGGCCATTTAATGAAAAAGAATTTCCCCGAACTTCTCCTTTCCATTTTTCCTTTTTTAATCATTTTGCTTGGATTGTTAATTCTTGGAAGTCAAACATTCCACCATTTAATTAATTCTGACCCGGAATATTTTTATTTGCTGAGTGGCTTGAATATCGCTCGTTTCGATGTCATTTCAGGAGATTTTCATCACCCTGGCATTCCTATGCAAATCTATTCCGGAATTGTAATAGGTTTGGATTTTTTATTTGGCGGAAAATACCCGGATATAATAACTGATGTCATGCTTCGGCCTGAACATTATATTAATGCCATCATTGGTTCCTTGATAATAATAATTGGCATTGTGTTTTTTGTTTGCGGCTTGTACATTTACAAACTGACGAATAGTATTGCAACTGCGCTTTTTTTCCAGGTTGTTCCATTTACAAACCAAACGGCATTTCTCCAATTAACATTTCTCGTTCCTGAAAACATTGTATTGCCATTGTTTCTAATTATTATTGTGCTGATGATAAGGTATATACAAAAAGAACTATCAATAAAGGAAGAACGAAACCTAATCATCTTTTTGTCGATAATGATAGCGCTCAGTTTCTTACAAAAACTGACAATGCTGCCTTTGGTTTTTGTGCCGTTCTTTATTTTCAGGGGAAAACGAAATGTAATAACTTATCTTGTTTCTCTTGGAGTTGCCACCTTAATATTGATTATCCCTATCATTACACATCTTCAGGAAATGTATAATTTTCTTTCCCAGATGAGCACTCATTCAGGTTTTTATGGGACTGGGGAAAAAGAATTCATTGATTTTTCAACCATCGTCCCCAACCTGACGAATTTCTATTATATGCACAAAGTAGCGTTCTACAGTTTCTTTATTTTCCTGGCTTTCCTGCCCATTACTTTACTTCCAAATAAAAAAGCTTCCACCAAAACAACCAGGCTTAAAAGGGTGATTTATGCTTTTGCATTTGCTGAAACGCTTATGTTCGCTATGCTTTTAAAACATTACAAAGCACATTATGCAACTCCAATAATTGCACTTTCATTGTTTAATTTTTACCTGATAATAGAATTTATCAGAGAGAGTAATTTGATGAAAAAACAAAGTGTCTTCTCTCTAATATATTATATACTTGGCTTTTTACTGTTTATCACTTATTACCCTTCCATCGCCAACTTAATGAATGCCTGGGATGAAAAGAAGAAATATGAAAATGATGTGGTTCAGTTTACAACGCAATTTCAAAATATGCCTAAAATTATTTTTCCCAGGTATTACGGTACTCCTTTTATTGAATTTTCCATTTTACAGGGTATTTACAATTCACGAAACATGAAATTGTACTGCGAAGCTGCCTTAAAACTTTATCCAAGAAGTTATTTCTACACGTCTTCCAGGAATGTTTATGATATTACATACAAGATCTCAAAACTGACTGAAATATTGCAAAAACATAAAAACTTCATCCTCAGTTATTACGATGACGATGAAGAAACAAAAAGTAATTTTTTCAAAGAAATTGAAGAAGCAGGGCTAAGTGAAACCTACGAATTTAAAACTGTTTTTTACAATGAAAATTCAAAGATGGTATTGGTTGAAATGACCAATATAGCTGATACTTTGGATAGAAATAATTTGGTTAATGCTATTAATTGGGACATGGAAAAAGTGGAAAGCAAGACAGGAAATCCGAATTATTCTTTTGAAAATAATATCAGCAATCAATTGGCTTTGTCTGGAAAAAGCAGCTTGTTGCTCAGTGGATTTTCAGAGTTTGGTGATAAAATTGAAATTGACAGTTTGCAAACGGGTGATATTATTCAGGCCACTGTGTGGCGTTTTCGCAATGGAAACAAAAGTGGCATTGCCGTTGCCGCCGATAGTATTAGTCACTTTTTTGCGTTTAGCAATAATGTAATTGAAGTATCTGATTTTTGGGATAAAATTGAGTTGAGAGCGAGAGTTCCTGAAAAAGTAAAAGATGAAACTATTCAAATAAATTTATGGCGAAATGATAAAGATAGCCCGGTATATTTTGATGATATTGAGATTTCAGTATTCAGGCCCAAACCTGTTATCTCTGAAAACTAAACAGAATCATTATTCAAGTAATTTCACTTCCAATATTTTCACTCTTTCATCAAGGTATTGCCCTGTTTCCGGTAGTTTCTGAATTTTTCTAACTACTTCCATTCCATCAATTACTTGCCCGAAGGCAGCAAACCCTTGCCCATCGGGGTTGCGTTTTCCACCATAATCGAGAAAAGGCTGCTCGCCGATGCAAATAAAAAATTCGCTGGTGGCTGTTCCCGGTTCATTACGCGCCATTGAAATGGTGCCGTCTTTGTGCAAAATGCCGGTTTGGTCGGTTGTCTCGTGGATGATGGGCGGTAGCATATCAGGGTGTACATCTTCAAACAAGCCACCTTGAATGACTTCAATTTTCCATTCTTTTCCGGGCTGGTTTTCAGGAGTTACAACCCGGTAAAAAGTAGCATCTGTAAAGCGGTTTTCTTCAACGTATTGTAGAAAATTCTGCACTGTAACAGGTGCTTTTTCAGGATATAATTCGATGGTGATTTCACCGAGTTCAGTTACCATCAACACTTTTGGGTTCTTGGTTTTGAAAGAAATAAAAAGTAACACTAGCGCGAAAAGGAAAGCAATAACAATTATTCGATTAGTCCCTTTTGAAAAAATTTTCTTTTGCCACAAAGGCACGAAGGCACGAAGAAACACAAAGTCTAATTGCCGCATTTGAGGAGTGTCGAATAACTTAGTGTCTTGGTGTTTTGGTGACATTTTTTAGTGATTTTTAAAGCTGTCCTGAAAGTTAAACCAAATATCATTCGTCATCCCGAATTTATTTCGGGATCTGGATTCTCCCTTCAATCAGATCCTGAAACAAGTTCAGGATGACTGATGTCTAAATTTGTTTAAACCAGGCGAAACCATGCGGCTCAAATTTCATCATGCTTCTTGAATCGTCCATCAAGAAACCTTCTGCGTGAAGCACAATTAAATTGTTATCCGGCGCGGGATGCTGAAATTCCTGGTTCTTTCCCGACATATTGTTTACAATAATAATTTCTTCATCTTCAAAGGTTCTGCGATAAGCCAGAGCATTTTCTGTACTTATCCCTTTTTCATTTTTCATCTCAATAAAATGGGTTTCACCCCTGCCAAATACTTTCAACGAACTCCGGGTATTCAGCATGGCTTTCAACATTTTGTAAACCAGTGTATGGAAGTTGTTTTCATCTTTCAAATCTTCAGAAAGCTGCTCCCATTCTACCCTGCCCCTCACCAAAAAACGTGTATCGTCTTTTCCGGTCAATTTGATTTGCTCGGTATAATACTTTTCGTCGTTCAATTTTCCAAATTCATCGCCATAATAAACAACCGGCGTTCCTGTCAGGGTAAGCATCAGCGAATAGGCAAGCCCGATTTTTCCAATATCCTTTTGCATCAATTCAGAAAGGCGGGCAGAAATCCCTTCGCCAACCCTAAAATTCCATTTCGGGTCGTAGCAATAATTTTCGTGGATATATTTTCTATCTTCTTCTGAAACATAAACCAGTTCAAGGCTCAGTTCATCATGCACACGGAGGAAGGTAAGCCACTGCGCATTTTCAGGAATTTTTGGAGTAACTTCTAAACTTAATGTTTGTTTAATCGGTGCCCCGCTTTCCATTGCGATGGATTTAAACATCATGGGCATTAGCGGAAAGTGGTATGCAGCGTGGCATTCGTCGCCATCGCCCATATATTTCACCACCTCAACCGGTTTTTGGCAAGCCTCTGCAAGCAAAAGTGAACCGGGTTTTACGTAATCAAGCATTGCCCTGAAAAACTTAACAATGGTGTGGGTTTTGGGTAAATTCTCGCAAGAAGTATTTTCTTCTTTCCACAAATAAGGAATGGCATCAGCCCTGAAACCATCAACACCCATAGCCTGCCAGTAAAGCAAATTTTCCGACATGGCAAGCAGCACTTTTGGGTTGCGGTAATTCAAGTCAGGTTGGAAACTGAAAAAACGGTGAAAGTAATTGGTGCCACCCTCAGGCTCCCAGTTGCTGTCTTCAATACCCTTGAAAAGCAAGCGGGCATCGCCATACAGGCTGGTATCTTTGCTCCAGATAAAATAGTCGCGGTAAGGGTTATTTTCTCCTTTTTTGGCTTCCACAAACCAAGGGTGTTCGTCCGAACAATGGTTGATGGCAATATCAAAAATCACCCTGATTCCCCTGATATGGGCTTCATTCAGAAAATAACCAAACACTTTTTCCTGGTCATTTTTACTTGCATTTTCGTTCAAGCCCAACAAATCAGCCCTGATTTTATCGTAATTCCGAATATCAAAACCTGCATCGCGCATGGGCGAATCAAGTATGGGCAAGAGCCACAAGCAATTCACGCCCAAATCCTGCAAATAATCCAAACGCTCAATCAAGCCATTGAAATCTTCGCTGAACAGGTCAACATACAGCGCATAAACTATCGCGTCCTTGTACCAATCGCCATCATCAGAATTTAGCTGGTAAGGATTATATTTTTCTAAAAAAGAATCAAGTGCCTGAGTGGAAACCTCAGGGTAAAGTTCGTTCCAGTATTGATAAAGCCTCGTTCTATTTTCCATAAAATTTATCTGTTTTCCTGAACAAATATAAAGTATTTAGTTGCGGATTCTACCCAATTTAACGGCAAGGGGCAGAACCATTTCCAGAATAAAAAAAATATATTTCTTAATTTGTAATTCAATCGTTTGCAAAGCTTTTGCCTCAATATATTTTTCTTTCTATTTTATTGATTAAAAGGTTTTTTGCAAAAAAATATTTCGTGCCCGCAAGCGATTAATCAGTATTTTTGAAACTGAACCAACATTTTCGAAATGAAACATTTTTCCAACAGAAAACTCCTTCTGATTTTTACTGTTTTTCTATCTGCAAACCTTTTCGCACAAGACATTCAGCTCACCCGGATCGACCCGCCATCATGGTGGGTTGGGATGAAAAATAAGGAAGTGCAACTGATGGTTTATGGAAAAAATATTTCCAATAGCAAACCTTCCATTTCTTACCCTGGAGTATTGTTAAAAGAAACTATCCAGGTTGAAAACCCGAATTATCTTTTTTTAAACCTTGAAATTGCTGAAAACGCAATGTCAGGAACGGTTTCCATCCAGTTTAATAAAGGAAAAAAGACGGTGGCTACTTATGATTTTGTTTTGAATGAAAGAAAAAAAGATGCTAAACTTTTCCAGGGGTTTGATAATTCGGACGTGATTTACCTGCTCATGCCCGACCGCTTTGCCAATGGCGACAC
>DATCTB010000196.1:0-2859 GCA_036568185.1 Bacteroidales bacterium
TATTTACTCGAACAAAGTCCTGCATCACCTAAAGGATAACGAGTTGAAGCTTTCCGTTAAAAGACAAAGTGAAATCTTAACCTCTGCTGGTATAATAGGTCACTCTTTTTGGAAAGGAAAAGGTTCTGAAATTTTCAAAGGGCTTTATGTGAACTATCATGATGAAAAAACACTGATAGAATTCTTTAAAGAATATTTTGAGGTTCTTTCATTAACAACCTATCAGGAATTTGAAGAAGGGGACTCATTATTATTAATTGGAAAGAAAAAATAAAGCACACTATCATTAACCTCTCCGGCAGCTATCTGCGTACCTGGAATCCGTTTTTTTCTTTTAATAACTCCCACTGAAGTTTGGAAACATTCTAAAATATCATGTTAAAATGATGATTTGTAATTGCATGAAAAAGCAATATTTCAGTAGATTTAATATTAGTAGAAAATAATTATAATCAATGCCAAGAAAAAAAAAGCTAGTCTCTAGATAGTGTGTTATCGGAATGAATTTGGAACCACCCTGCAATGTAAAGATACTATATTTGTAAAAATATTAAGAAACAATGGAACCAACTGCCTACTATTATTTTTTTAGCACTACAGCGCAAGTTATTGCAGCATTTGCAGCTCTTACAGCAATATTCATTCAATTTAAGATTAATTCTATTAGCAGTTATTTGCTTGGAGATGGATTATCGGTCCTAAGAAATATAAAAACTAATCCAAAAGCTCCTGGATATGATTTTAAAGAAATTACACAACAAAAAATAGATAGACTTGATGATGCTGTTAATCGAAAAAGTTTAAATGAAATATTCAATGTAATTAATTTTATTGCCAAGTTGGAGGGGGGAAAAAAACCGGACGATAAAAGAGATAACAATATAAGAGGCTTAAACAATAAATTTAAACAGAAGTTGAATATGTTACTTTTTTTAAGAAGTGCTACAATAATATCAATAGTTGTTGCCTCAATTGCTATTTATTTCGCATTGATATATATAACAAAAGTAGATGAATTTATTAAGGATGGTACAATTGATAACCACCAACAAACAGTATTGGTTTTAACTTTTTTCTCTATTGGAATAACAGCATTTGGGGCTATTATTTCTATGGTTGAATGGAATAATATATCGAATTTGATTAAAAATCTGCGTAAAAGATAAAAATAACTTCCTCCCATCTCGTCCTCGTTTTAGCAAAGCGGTAACGAGGATGCGTTTTTGAATCGATATTTTCACCATTATTTGGAAAATATGAAATACTTTAGTTCTGCATTTAAATTTTGCATCCTCGTCAAAGACGAGGACGAAAGAGGGGGTAATTTGAAAAAATGAATAAGCTACTAATTATACTATTTACAATTTTAACTGGAATCATTTATGGACAAGTTCCAAAGACAATGATTGAGTATGAATTAAAAAGGAAAAACTATTCATGGACTCCTGATTCGACAATAATATTTGATTCCGTTTGCTTATTCCCTTTTGACAAAACAGAATTTATTGACAACACAAAAATAGCTACAATAAAAATTAATGGATACAAGCAAAGTTACAGGATTGACCTTATGACAAACCCCAATTTCAAAACTGGAATAGTGACTTCCTATACCTATGCTATTAAGAACGAGCGAAAGACAAAGGAAGAGAAAGCCTATTTTGAAAATATGAAGATTAAAAACAAAATGGTTTGGAGACTACAGACAAAGCAAATGAGTTTGCCATCAAAACTTTTGGACTCTTTGTTCAATTTTATTAGCAACATAGAACTGGAAAGTCTTCCAGCAGAAAAAACCTTCTACAAATCAATAGGAATACAAGTTGATGGAGCTGTTTACGAAATAATAAAATCTGATTCAGAAACAAATACTTCTTATAAAATTGGGAGTGTGTATATTGATAAATCAAACGAATTAAAACGTATAAGTCAAATAAAAGAATTTATTGAATCAAACATAATAAATAATGAGGATTACAATGTTTCTTATAAAAATGATGGAACTATTTACAATGGAGGATCATCAGCTATGTTTGTATATAAAATTGAATAAAAACTACCGCCAATCGAGTAGACGGCTTCGCCAGTAGAAACTGACCCCCGCCCCCGGCTAAGTGGTGGCCAAAATGAAATGCCAAAGCCGTAAACTAAACCAAGATGAACGAAGCCAAAAATATAGCATGGTTGCTTGAAGGTGATGTAGCCAAACAATACCAGGTTCATAGAGATTTGCTGGGAAATGACAGGAAAGATTTACAGAACAGGATAAGCAGCGAAGGCTGGGGAAAACATTTCCTTTCGAAGCCCCGCTCCCGCGCGATTGTATCGCGTGGCCCCTGGCCAAGAGGTGGCCAAAATGAAATGCCAAAGCTGTAAACTAAACCAGGATGGACGAAGCCAAAAATATAGCATGGTTGCTTGAAGGTGATGTAGCCATACAATACCAGGTTCATAGAGATTTGCTGGGAAATGACAGGAAAGATTTACAGAATAGGATAAGCAGCGAAGGCTGGGGAAAAGAATTCCTTTCAAAGCGCAATTCAAATGTTCATTGGGGTGACAGGTTTTATCAGCCCAAATGGATTTCTACCCATTATACCCTCCTCGACCTGCGCAATTTAAACCTCAACCCTGAAAACAACATGGTAAGCGAAACTATCGGCCAGGTATTGCACACGGGCAAATCCGCGGATGGTGGTATCTGCCTGGGGCCTTCCACAATCCAGCACAGCGATGTTTGTGTAAACGGCATGTTCCTGAATTATGCTGCCTACTTCAATACCGAAGAGAAAAAACTGCACTCCATTATAGACAGTATCCTGAAAGAAAAAATGCCTGATGGTGGTTTCAACTGCAGAA
>DATCTB010000197.1:0-4147 GCA_036568185.1 Bacteroidales bacterium
GGGTCGCGTGCTATTACTGCGGTGATGTGGCCTCCAAATCGCAAGCCTATCGTAGCCGCTCTATACATTACAGAGACAGACGCCTCGTTTGAAGAAAGAAATGCTGTCATTGCAAAAATTGGTGAGCAAATAGCGAAGACAATATTAATGGAGAATAGCCGTAACTGATTTATTTATAGTTCGATGCCTGTATAGGGAACCGAACCAGTGAATGAGCCTGATTGGTTCACAATAGGCATACTGTTTCTGCTAGAAAATCATTCTACCGGCAAGTATTTCAATCGATATGTCTAAGCTAGTTAATGATTCTAATTCAGCCTCTAGTTTATCTAAAGTAGCTTGACTAGGTTTGCCCTCTGGAAAGAAAATCATCACGCTTGTCGTTTGGTCGACAGGGGTATAGCCAATTGCTTGCAATTCACCACGGTACTTATTTCTAATCAAGCTGGTAATTTCTTCAGACACTTTTTGATCACTATAAATAGCCGCTGATTCATCCGCTGAGCGGTTATTTGTCGGTAATATTTGAATCGGAAGGCTAAAATCCTTAGCATCACTGCTGGTAAATACATAATGATGAATTTCTGCCTTCACATTGGGTTTTGTCATAATAAACAAACGATAGTCTCTAACAGCTTCTTCATCACTGACGGGTTTATCAGCTTTTCTAATGCCTTTTTGGTCAGATGTTGCAAATCCCCAGCTTGCTCCCACTAGATCGTCACCCAGTTGATCAAATAAACCTTGCAATACACCCTCGTCTTGAACCCCGCCTTGCATTGCCAAAATCCTCATCGCTTGTTCCTTACTTACTTTAGAGTCTGACATAACGGCTTGCATCATGACGTCATCAATTTGATAGCGTTGGATCACTTCCTTAGGAAAATTATCAACGATAAGATTATTTGGCTTATCAATTTTTGACCAATCAATGGCTTTCATCGTAACTGGCTTTGAATTAACTTTTGGTAATTCAACGACTTTAGGAATTGGTGGCTGTGTAGTAACAGCTTGACTGCATCCATTTAAAATTAAACTCGTCAATGCTAAAAATATTATTTTATTCACTTTTATTATCCTAATTCTCATAGTGGGTCTAATCAGCCAGCTTAAAGATGACCCCTGCCATCAATGCCGTACACTCATAATACCTATTGTTCCCATAAGGTGTATTATGTTAATTTTAGAAAATCTTCACTACTATTATTTTAAAATAAGCCTTATATCCAAGCATAAAACAAGGTTGTCTAGACTTCTTTTAACAGTAAAGTTATCATAAAACTGAATTTTATTTTTTAGGTAAGTTTATGCATTCTATCCGCATTCGTTAAGACACAACTATTTGCATAGTGACACTATTTTATAATGGTGGGCTTTTGTTGTGTCTTTAAGAATATATGCGGATATATAAAGTAAAAGTATGCTTAATTTATAAGTATGCTTTTAGTGCATAGTTTCCAGTTATAACTTAATTGACTAGCTATTTGTCCACCCTGTGGATGAATAGCTTTTTTTTTGGGAGGACACTGTGATGCTAGCTTTTGTTTTCACCTAAATCCTGTTTGCTGCATAAAAAATTTCAAGAGCTAAACAGGAGTAAATAAAAATGAGTTTAATTATTAAAGCGAGAAACATACGCTTGGATTATGCTGGGCGTGATGTTTTGGATATTGATGAATTGGAAATTCACTCTTATGACCGTATTGGTCTTGTGGGTGATAACGGAGCAGGAAAGAGTAGTTTACTCAAAGTACTTAATGGCGAAATTGTTTTAGCCGAAGCGACATTACAGCGTTTTGGTGATTTTGCACATATCAGCCAACTGGGCGGAATCGAAATAGAAACGGTCGAAGACCGGGCAATGTTATCTCGCCTTGGTGTTTCCAATGTACAAAACGACACAATGAGTGGCGGAGAGGAAACTCGTGCAAAAATTGCTGCCGCATTTTCCCAACAAGTACATGGCATTCTAGCGGATGAACCAACCAGCCACCTTGATCTCAATGGAATAGATCTACTTATTGGTCAACTTAAAGCATTTGATGGAGCATTACTTGTTATCAGTCATGACCGATATTTTCTTGATATGGTTGTAGACAAGATATGGGAGTTAAAAGACGGTAAAATTACGGAATATTGGGGTGGTTACTCGGATTACTTGCGTCAAAAAGAAGAAGAGCGACAACACCAAGCCGTAGAATATGAGCTGATGATGAAGGAACGGGAGCGATTAGAATCTGCTGTGCAAGAAAAACGCCAGCAAGCTAATCGATTAGACAATAAGAAAAAAGGAGAAAAATCCAAAAACTCTACCGAAAGTGCTGGACGACTTGGGCATGCAAAAATGACTGGCACCAAGCAAAGAAAACTGTATCAGGCAGCTAAGAGTATGGAAAAGCGTTTGGCTGCATTAGAAGATATTCAAGCACCAGAGCATTTGCGTTCTATTCGTTTTCGTCAAAGTTCAGCCCTAGAACTGCACAATAAGTTCCCGATTACGGCAGATGGTCTGAGCTTAAAATTTGGTAGCCGTACTATCTTTGATGACGCTAACTTTATAATACCGCTTGGCGCTAAAGTCGCTATAACTGGATCGAATGGAACAGGGAAAACGTCCTTGTTAAAAATGATATCAGAACGTGCTGATGGATTAACCATATCTCCAAAAGCTGAAATTGGCTACTTTACACAAACAGGATATAAATTTAACACGCATAAATCTGTGCTCTCCTTTATGCAGGAAGAGTGCGAGTACACAGTTGCGGAAATTCGTGCAGTATTGGCTTCAATGGGGATCGGAGCGAATGATATTCAAAAAAACTTATCCGACTTATCGGGAGGTGAAATCATCAAACTGCTTTTATCCAAAATGCTTTTAGGAAAATATAATATTTTGCTTATGGATGAACCAGGAAACTATCTTGACCTAAAAAGTATTGCCGCATTAGAAACAATGATGAAGTCCTATGCAGGAACTATTATCTTCGTATCTCATGACAAGCAATTGGTCGATAATATTGCTGACATTATCTACGAGATCAAAGACCACAAAATCATCAAGACTTTTGAGAGAGATTGTTAATGATAGCCAATCTAATCCGAACATTAATTATTGAACTCTTTAAAGGAAATTAAAAATGACAATTCAAGATATTCAATCACTTGCTGAAGCACACGGCTTGTTGCTTACGGACAAAATGAATTTCAATGAAATGGGCATTGATTTTAAGGTCGTTTTTGCTCTTGATACAAAGGGGCAACAATGGTTGCTGCGTATTCCTCGTCGTGATGGCATGAGGGAACAAATCAAGAAAGAAAAACGCATTTTAGAATTGGTAAAAAAACATCTTTCTGTAGAGGTTCCTGATTGGAGAATTTCATCTACAGAATTAGTGGCTTATCCCATACTTAAAGATAATCCTGTTTTAAATTTGGATGCTGAAACCTATGAAATAATTTGGAATATGGACAAAGATAGCCCGAAATACATAACATCTTTGGCAAAAACCTTATTTGAAATCCATAGTATTCCTGAAAAAGAAGTTCGGGAAAATGATTTGAAAATTATGAAACCTTCAGATTTAAGACCTGAAATAGCAAACAATTTGCAGTTAGTAAAATCTGAAATTGGTATAAGTGAGCAATTGGAAACCCGCTACAGAAAATGGTTGGATAATGATGTTCTATGGGCAGATTTCACCCAATTTATACATGGCGATTTATATGCTGGGCATGTACTAGCTTCAAAGGATGGAGCTGTTTCAGGCGTTATTGATTGGTCAACAGCCCATATAGATGACCCAGCGATTGATTTTGCTGGGCATGTAACTTTGTTTGGAGAAGAAAGCCTCAAAACTCTAATCATCGAGTATGAAAAACTAGGGGGTAAAGTTTGGAATAAACTATATGAACAGACTTTAGAAAGAGCAGCGGCCTCTCCTTTGATGTATGGTTTATTTGCCTTAGAAACTCAAAATGAAAGCCTTATCGTTGGAGCAAAAGCTCAGTTGGGAGTTATATAATTTAAAAATATGATTGCTGAGAACTGCCTTGTTTTGAAACTTGGTTGGCTTTAATTAGTTTTTAGTATTCTTTATAGAAAATGCCTCGATCAAGGGGCATTTCTAACAATCATTTAACATAAAAT
>DATCTB010000198.1:0-2347 GCA_036568185.1 Bacteroidales bacterium
GTTCAGTAAGTTTTTATTTCCAGAATAAAAAACCAGGAAATTAATTGCTTCAAAAATATTTTCAAGCGACATTTTTTTTGGCTTTTTATCCTTAACAAAACAATAGCTGCAAGCCAAATTGCAACTTTCGGTAAGGAAAAGCTCGAGGTTGTGGATTGGGCCAAAATGGATTTGATTGAAAAACTGGTTTAACAGCAATTCAAAATCAGATTTGGTAAGCTCTTTAATGCCTTGGTTTTGAATACTGTTAATCAAAGAATCTGCAATTCTTTGATCGAATGGCCCTTGCGAGCCATTGATTTGCGATATATAACTTAAAGCTGAAGTATTAAAATGCATCGCTTTTATGGATATGTCATTGAAATTTGCCGTGATGGTTGTGTTAAATGTATTTTATAAAAAATTAATCTTTATCCTCCTGCACCGCCAACCTGGTGATCATAAGATGAGTTTGGCTGACAAGTAAAATTGCTTTCGGGCGTACAGCTAAAAACGGTATAACATGAAAACCCTTCAACCTCGCACTGGAAACCGCCCTCCGCTGAACAGGCGAATCCTCTTGAATCGGTGCAGAGGTATTGACTGTTACAATACTGGCTGTTATTTTCACCTTCAAGCAGCTCGTTGCAGCCCTCGTCTTTGGTGCAGCTTTCAAGAAATGCTGGAATAGCGGCTGTAACAATAGTTCCGAATAAAAGTACCTTTCCCGTATCGGCCAGAAAGCTCCTCCTATCAATTTCTTTTTTATTTTTTCTCTTCATAAATCAGCATTAAATAGTCCTGTAGTAATCACTAAATATTCACCACCTAAAAGTAGAAAAAAAATGATAACAAAAAAATCCCGGCAACCCTCAATCGGAGCCGGGATTTGTTCATTGGTTTTTGGTTATTTTTTTAGAGTTCTTTCACTCCTTCAATCAGTTGCGGAATTACTTTGAATACATCGCCAACAATGCCATAATCGGCTGCCTCAAAAATTGGGGCTTCCGGGTCTTTGTTCACGGCAACAATTACTTTTGAAGAGCTCACTCCGCCCAAATGCTGGATAGCACCAGAAATGCCAAATGCAAAATACAGGTTGGGGGCAATAATTTTTCCGGTTTGTCCAACATGTTCTTCATGTCCGCGCCAGCCTTCGTCAGAAACAGGGCGAGAACAGGCAAGTCCGGCTTTGAGTAAATCAGCCAATTCTTCAAGTCCAGCCCAGTTTTCGGCACCTTTCATTCCCCGTCCACCTGAAATGACAACTTCGGCATCTGTCAGCAAGACTTTACCAGTAACTTTTTTGGTTTCTTTAACAACAGTTGAAAACTGATCATCAGCCACTTGCGGGTTGAATTGTTCAATTGTGGCTGCGTTTGGTGTTTCAGCCAACTCGAATGAGTTTTGTGACAAAGTTAAAACTTTCACATCGCTATTGATTTGCACTTTGGCAAACGCTTTTCCGGTAAATGACTTTTTCTTTACCACAAACGGGCTAAAGCTAACTGGCAGACCGGTTACGCCTGAAACAAGACCGGCATTCAATTTAACTGCAACCCTGGGCGAAATAGCCTTGCCCAAATTGTTGTGAGAGAAAACTACTACTTTGGCACCTTCTGCTTTGGCAGCATTGGCTACTGCCAACGATAAAGCTTTGTTGTCGAGCGAATTGAATCGCTCATTTTTTACAATCAGAATTTTTGATGCACCATAATTGCCCAATTTTTTTAATTCATCATCAGCCACGTTTCCAATAGAAAGTGCTGTCACTTTGCTGTTTAATTCTTTCGCTATCGCAGCAGCAAACGAAACAAGTTCAAAACTCAGTTTCTTAAACTTTCCGTCCCAATTTTCGGTATAAACTAATATTGACATATCTTTTGTTTTTCGTTTTTAATATTTTATTCGATTTCCTAATTAGCATATTGGCATATTAGCAAATTTTCAAATTCTCTTAGAGCACCTTCGCTTCTTCGTGCAACAGCATTATCAACTCTTTTGCGTTGTCTTCCGAAATTTTCCTGCAGGCCGCTTTCGGTGGCGGTAATTCAAAATTGACAAATGCAGTCAAATCACCAGCTTCAGTTGGGTTAACAACATTGAGCGGTTTGCTGCGAGCCATCATAATTCCGCGCATAGCAGGAATACGAGGTTCTTTGGCAATACCTTTTTGAACAATTAAAACAACTGGAGTTTTCACATTCAACACCTGCGAACCACCATCAATTTCACGGTTTATTACCAGTTCACCGTTTTCAATATTCACACCAGAAACTGCCGAAACAGAGTTGAAACCAATAATTTCAGCCAACATAGCTCCAACGGCAGAACCATTATAGTCAGAAGCTTCAATGCCAGCAAAAAT
>DATCTB010000199.1:0-2794 GCA_036568185.1 Bacteroidales bacterium
ATATCAAAATCGCCGGCAGCACGAGGAATTGCCAAATATTCAAACTTTTTAGAACCCGAAACCCCGTTGAAGCCAACTTTAACATTGCTCGTAACTTTTGGATCGTAGGCTTCAAAGTCGGTAGGCAAAGCTAATTTTGGCAAATCAACCAATTCGATATTTCCATTACCGCTGATGGTTATGCTTAAAGTTAAAGCATCATTGGTAGTTAAAGTATTTTTATCTAATTCACTTTTAAAAGTAAAATCACCAACAGCGCCCGTAAAACCCTCGGGTTTTCCGACTTGCGGCAAAGGTTTCACATTGATGGTAACTTGTTTTGAAGCAAGGGTTGTTTGCACATTTTTCATGTCGCGGTTGAAAAACGGGTCGTTGAAAAATGACTCAAAAGGGTCGTTGCTTCTTTTCTTTGTTGTTTTAACTTTTATTTGGGCAACACAATCCATTTCAAGCGATTCGATGTTTAACTCACCACTCTTTTGCGGGAACAATGCAAACTTGCTGATGTCGGCAACGATATATTCTTCACCGTTAATCACCTGAGTTGATTGTTTCAATTGTGAATTATCTTCCATCAAATTTTTCGACCAAAAACCCTGGAAAGAGGGTGATTTTTTCATCGAAATATTGGCAATCGGCACCCGGGTATAAATGCGGTAAGTAACAATGATTTGCTCGCCCTGGTAAGGATTGGTATTGTCAACAATAGCTTTCATGTACACATCGTTGCTCTGCAAAGTTCCTGTTTCGGAAGCCTGATTCTTACTTCCACCGGTGCTTTGCGAACTACCGGCTGCATTTTTTACGACACTTATTTTTATAGAATTAGAGCTATACACTTTTCCTTTCACAGTAACCGAAGCCGGTGGAATGGTAATTTCGCCTTCGCTGGTAGCTTCAACAATAAAAGTATAGCTCATCGTATAGCTCTGCTGCATATTGCCGTTGATAATTTGCACGCTGGAACTGGTGGAAGTGTTTGGCCCCGACAGCACATTTAAGTTGCCAAAATTGGGCGAACGGAAATTCTGCCCTTCAGCATTCACCTCATAAACTATCCTGAAGCGCTCGCCGGTTTCCACAACTTGCTTGCCTGTGCCAATAAATTCAACATCCTGGGCTGACGCAAATAATTGGAAAGTTGCGAAAATCAAAAACAAAAGTGTTCGAAGGGTCTTCATTTCAATTCTGAAAAATTGCTCAAAAATAAAACTTAATTGCGTTGATAATATTGTTGTTTTAACATTCATTTGCATTTATTACCAATCAATATCGCTCGATTTTGCTTTTACTGCTTTTGCTTTCTGTTCCTGCAACTTTTGAAGCGTTTGTTTTTCATCGTTTTTCAGGGCTTCCATCATGCGCTGGGCATCTTCTTTTGAAATCTGCTGTGGCTGCTGTTCCTGCTTTTGCTGGTCCTTATTCTGGTCGCCTTTGTTTTGATCTTGCTGCTGTTGATCGTCTTTTTGATTTTGGTCCTGGTTTTGGTCGTCCTTTTTATCCTGTTGGTCCTTATTTTCGTCTTTTTTGTCCTGGTCTTTATTTTGATCCTGGTTCTGGTTTTGCTCCTGCTGTTGCTGTTCCTTCAGCTTTATGCGGGCGTATTCCAGGTTGTATTTTGCATCCAGGTCGTCAGGATTTTGGCGCAATGCCTGTTTGTAAGCTTCGATGGCTTCCTTGTATTTGCCTGAGCTCATAAAACTATTTCCCATGTTGTAGTTAGCACCTGACTTCACTTCATTGCTTGCATTTGATTCGGCCAATTCGTTAAAAAGTTTTCCTGATTCATCAAAATTTTTCTGTTCATACATGGCGTCACCCAGGTTGAACTTTCCCTTATACGACTTGGGGTCCTCGCTAAGTGCTTTCCTGTATTGAACTTCAGCTTCCGAAAAATTGCCTTCTTCGTACTGCTTGTTACCTTCGCGCACGTATTTTTTCTCTTTTTGTGCATATCCTGCTACCGCGAAGAGAACAGCACAAAGAACAAGGAAATATTTTGTTTTCATGTTTTCTCCTTTCATTTTCCAAAAAAATCAAATTTCTGCGCCCAGCTTGCTCTTCTTGTAGCTATCAGCAATTCAAGAATCAGCAAAATAATGGCAGCACCCAAATAATACTGGAACTGGTCTTCGTAATCAGTAAACTGCCTGGTTTCTATTTCTTTTTTCTCAATCTGGCTGATGTCGTCAAATATTTTGTTGAGCCCAGTGCTGGCATTGTTGGCACGGGCGTAAGAACCGTTTCCGGCAGCAGCTATCTGCCTGAGCATGTCTTCGTCAAGCTTGGTAATTACCGTTTGCCCGCTGCGGTCTTTTTTAAAACCTGCCTGCGTTCCGCTGTTGTTGTAGATTGGGATTGGTGCCCCATCAGGCAAGCCCATTCCAATGGTAAAAACTTTAACGCCTTTTTCAACGGCATCCCTGGCAGCTCCAATGGCATCGTCTTCGTGGTTTTCGCCGTCAGTTATAACGATGATGGCTTTGTTGTGCTGCGCATCATCAAATGAGGTTACAGCCAAATCAATTGCTTCGCCAATTGCGGTTCCTTGCGATGGAACGATTTTAGTATCAACAGCTGACAAAAATAATCGGGCTGCAGAATAATCTGTGGTTAAAGGCAACTGTTTGTAAGCATTTCCGGCAAAAATAACAATGCCTATCCTGTCGCCTTTCAGCCTGTCAACCAATTGCGAAATAGCCATTTTCGAGCGTTCAAGCCGGTTAGGTTTAATGTCTTCAGCCAGCATGGAGTTGGAAACATCAAGCACCAGCATCAGGTCAATCCCTTCACG
>DATCTB010000200.1:0-4550 GCA_036568185.1 Bacteroidales bacterium
ACCCAAAACCAGGGAGCAATCATCCAGGCAATCTGTCCCATCCATTGCGAAACTGCCATTAAACGAGTACGTTCATTATAATCGGGTGTCATTTCATAACCTAATCCAATTAATGGTGTTGCGAAAACTGTGTATCCCAAATAGAAAAATATAGATACAATTAAGAAATAGAAGAAATTATAAGTTTGTGAATCTTCGGGATTCAATTGCCACATAACTATAAATGAGATGCCGGTTACCACGCTTCCCAGCAGGATATACGGTTTTCTTCGGCCCCATTTTGATTTTGTATTGTCAGAAATAAAGCCCATAATCGGGTCGGTTAGTGCATCCAGCAACCTTGGAAGCGCTCCTAAAATACCAGCAAGAACCGGGTTCATATTTAATGACATCACCAACACAACCATAAACACCCCCAAAGCGGCTGGAAATAACTGGTTAGCCAAATGTCCCGAACCAAAGGCAATTTTTTGTCCAAAAGGAACAACGTCTTCCGGGGCTGTTTTATAATGACTCATTTAAGTGTATTTTTTTAAATGCATAATTCTAGTATAAAATTTAGTCTTGCTTTTGGTAAAATTTCTGCATAACCTTTTTTGGTTTTCTGTCAACAGTGTATAATCCCCAGTGTTTTTCAGCTCCCAATGGATTGTCAGGATCCCCTTTCCAATCTTCATCAAAAGCTTCAAAGAAAAAAGTGGTGATATTCATTTCTTCTGACCATGCCCTGAATTCATTGTAATATTGCAGCTGTTTTTCTTCGCTGGCTCTTTCTCCAAATTCCGAAGCCTCAGACGCCCAGCCAGCCTCACTTATTACAATGATACTTTCGGGAATTGAATCGCGAACTTTCTGAATATTTTCAATGGAATAAGCCATCGCCTCACCGATGTCTTTTCCTTCCCAAACAGGATAAATATGTAAAGCTATAAAATCGCATTCGGCAGCCAGATTTTTACCATTTGCTGCCCACCATTCATAATTCTCAGCTACGGTTACCGGCTGTGCTATGGCGTTTTTAACCTTTTTCACATAAGAAATAATAGTATCGGTATCCACTTTATGATCATTCCAATCTACCAGTGCTTCATTTCCCACATTAACAGCAACTACAATATTGCTATACTCATTTGCCAGTTGAATTCCTTTCTCAATTTCAGCTAAGTTTAGCTTCTTGTTTTCTTTCAGTTTTGAATCAGGAATAGGTTCGGTAAGCCATTCACAACTTTCATGATTACTCAGTTCGGCTCTGAGCCAAATTCCAAGCATAACTTTGATGTCGATATTATTTTCCCGAATGACCTTTAAAACCAGTTCAGAATTTTCGCCACTGTCGTAAATTCGAATAAGGTGAAAATCAGCTTCCTTACTTAAAATAGTGAGATCTTCCAGGATCTCTTCATAGGATGGATTGATGGCACCTTCCCCCCTGTCAGGATGTTGTCCTGATCTGAAACCTGAATAGCATACAGCCTTTGAAATACCAAAAAGTAAATCGTTTTTATCTTGCTGGATCGGGTTAGTTAGTTGTTCGGTTTTTTTTTTCACTTCCTTGTTCTTATTAATTCCTGGCTCACAACTAAAAACCACAACTGACAGCAGTAATATGATTCCAAAATATTTTAGCAAGCCCATATTTAAACTTAATATTTTCAATACTTAAGTTTTTCATTCATATCCCAAAGCCCCCAGAATGCACCAACATCGCCTTCATCTTTCGTTTTCCAGGCCTCGTCGAACGAGGTAAAATAGAAGATATCAATATTATCTTCTTTAGACCATAATTGGGTTTTTATGAAATAATTAATTGCGTTTTCGAAAGAAGGTTGCGCTCCATAAAACTCTTCGCCTTTATTGGGCCATCCTGTTTCAGAAATAATCACCTTTTTGCCCCTGGCGGCTTTTACTGCCCGGTTGTACATGTCCTTCATGTAAAGCAGGGAATATTCCAAATGGCAGCCTTCCCAGAAAGGATAACAATTGGCAAGAATGACATCGCAGGCTTCGGTGATTTTTGGACGATGTTCAAATTCATAGTAAGCATCAACGTAGCCAACCGGTATATTTGGAAGTTCTTTTTTTACCAATTGAATATATGCAATCAGTTCATCTTCTGATAAATCACCCCGATACATCACTTCGTTACCAACTGCAACTATATCAGCATGACCTTCTTTTGCAATTTTTATAACATTCGATATTTCAGCTTTATTAATATCTGCACTTTTCCCAAGCCAGGCCCCAACCAGTGTTTTTATCCCATATTCATGGGCAATGCGGGGGATATTTTCGTTTCCATCGGTACATGAAAATGACCTTATCCATTTTGTATAAGGTTTTATCAATTCCATTCGTTGCCTGATTTGTTTTTCACTGATATAATCGCCCGGTTCCTGTCCATCGAGATACGGGCTGAAGCAAAGTCCGTGCATGCCATCGCTTAATACTTTTGAAAATATTGATTGCAATTCATGTTTGGGTTTGTTGGTGTAATTCTCTCCAACCAACGACATTATATATTCACTTCTAAACGACATGTCAGATATTCTTTTTTAAATGATTAATTAATAAATACTTCTATTAGTTGAACTTCGCCACTTCGGCTAAAAATCTGTTTGCTTGTTTTCTTATCAATTGAATTGCCTAATATTTCTTCAAGTCGGCCACCTTTAGACTCAACTATAATTTTCTCATACTCAGAAGTAAGGGTATATATGACAGGCACCTGGCAAAAAGTGAAACCCAGCTGTTTTTTTGTTAAAATCAACTCTTGTTTTTCACCGTTCACATCAATAAACCCGAAAACTGACTCTTTCTCTATTAATTCTTTTTGATTTAATAAATTAGTGTCGAAAGTTATTTCACCTTTGTTTATCCTCACTCCAAGCTCGCCCATCCTCGAAATAAAATCCTCCTTAACCTGCCCGGTCATCCCCGGTTGCTTCGCTCCTGCGTTACCGGGCGTATGCGAATAGGGGTCTGTTGGAAATGCGCCATACAGTTCAGGAGATTTATAAAGACCAATGCCCGCTTTTATTTCGAAATAGTGATCCTTAATTTTACCTATTATAGCCGGATCAGCATTTTCTTCAACTGCTTTAAAAAAGCATTCCTCAGTGGCAAGTAATAGTTTAGAAACCATGTGCCAGTATATACTTCCCAGTCCTTCATAAGCGTAGAAAGTACCAGAACGGCCGGTAAATGACTGGTGGTCGAAGATTTCTTCGAAAATGGCCAGCACCTTTTCCTTTTCCTCATTTACAAGTATACCATACTTACTATCATCCAGCTCGTTAAGAGCATTTTTCAGCACCTCTGCATTTCTGAATGAGCCATTAAAATGGCATTGCCCTGCATTGTCTGCACTGAGAATGGATGTATTATTATCAGCAATTAATTTGCTTAATAGCTTTGATTTGTTAACAAAATCGGTGGGAATATTGTTTTTTTCAAAAAATCTCGGAAGCTCTCTGTCGGGGTACAAAAGGTAACTGTATTGATCTCTTCTAAAAAGTAGGCTGCTTTTAAGCGCATTCAGCACATCAAGGCTTTCGGCTGGAGTTAATAATCCTGAACTAAGCACAGCAACCTGGCCTTCAAGCATTTCGTATAAACGACGGATTGATATGTTGTCTGAATGAAAAGAAATAAGGTTGTATGCATGATACAAGCCATCATCTCTTTTGTTGGCCCTGATTGATTGATCAATGTATTTCAGAGCTAGTTGGGTGAAATCAGCCAACTCATCGATGGAAATGGGTTTTTTATTCCCCGAGAATGAATTTTCATAAAACGAAATTCGATAAACTGAGCCCGCTTCACCCAGCTGGTCAGTAAGATATAAACGTTCTTTATTGGAAAATCCATTTTTTAAAACACTGATGTTTTCCGTAAATATTTTGAAAATACTATCAAATAATTCTGCAACTTCTTCTGAAAGGTACACTGACTCAATAGCAGTATTGTTAAATTTCTCATTCCAAAATTTTAAAAATCTGCGCAGGTAATACAGCGTAACCATTGACGCGCCATTGCCAACCAGTGCATTGTTGGCATCGTTCCATTCAGGACGCTGTGTATTTAGCCAAATGCCAGCCTCGGGAACAAAATTGCTCAACTTCGACAAAAGCGTGACTAATATCTTTTCAGTAAGGTTGACATGATAAATTTCAGTGCTTTCATACATAAGCAACCTGCCGTCAGCGCCAATATCTTTTACTTTTTTCCCGATCTTTTTGTTTAATTCAAAATCAAATAAAATGGTGTCCTTCGGGTCTTTTTTCAATTCGTTGTAAGATTTAATCCTCTAAGGTATATTGGCGTAGGCAAATATTTCTTTGGTTAGAAATTCATCCAACTTACCAGGATGATAATCGTTTGAAAGTTCTAGTAATTTTTGAAGATAAATAATTTGGTGGTCACCCCAATACCCAATATAAGACCATGGATCATCTGGGTCAGGGCTTTCCCAATCAATGCCATTGCGCATAATTCGGTAAGGATTGTAACCATCAGCTGTGCTTGCATTCACAAATTTGCTGATGATATTT
>DATCTB010000201.1:0-6825 GCA_036568185.1 Bacteroidales bacterium
CGGCTTTTCTTTAATAACTTTTAATTTATACTCTCCGGCTAAATTGTTTACCGAATCGAGTGTGAATTTAATTTTTTTGTATTCATCACTTTCTGGAATTAAATCCTTCAATTTTGCGTTTAGCACTTCATTTTCCCTGAAAAGCCGCTCGTTATACTTGAGATAATCATAAAATATTTCATTTTCTTCTGAACCTTTTACTTTCATGTTCAATGAGTATGAAACAGTGTCGGTAGTAAGGCTGAATTTCTGTTTTTTATCAACTACAAATTCAAACAGTTTAGCCTTTTTCGTGCTAACAGCCATATAAATTCCGCCAGGCAAATCGTTTTTTCCTTCAAACCTGAAATTTCCCGGAGAGCTTACATACGCTGTATCGATTAGCCTGATTTTATTTCCGTAATACGAAGTCATCAACAAGGCAGTGTCTTGATATCCATCAATATGTATGTTAATTGAATATTGCGCTGTCGAGGAGAAAGTTAGAATAAGAAGGAAGAAAAAAGTGCTAATTAGTGAACGGATACCCATAATTATCAATTTTACAAAGTTTGCAAAGCTATTAAAGAATTTCATATTGAAAAAATTGTTATTCTTGCTATTCAAATCAAATAAGAATTGAAATCCATTCTTGCCTTTTTTTTAATAAATATATTTTCAATCTTTAGCCTATTCTGCCAACCTGAGCAGGGAGAAGGTGTTAACAGAAACTATTACCGGGCTGCATTTTGGAATATTGAAAACTATTTTGATAGTTTCACTGATTCCACCTCAAATTATACCGAGTTTAATTATGATGGCGATCGGCATTGGAATTACAATAAATACGAAAGCAAACGAACTGCAATTTACAAAACCATAATTGCCATGGGCGAATGGCAACCCCTGTCAATACTAGGATTGGCTGAAATTGAAAACGAATTTGTGCTTAGGGATTTGCTGGCGAATACACCGCTCAAAAGCATGGGTTATCGTATAGTGCATTATGAATCGGACGATAACAGGGGAATTGATGTTGGGTTACTGTATCATCCAAACCAGTTTGAAGTGCTTTTTTCGAAAAAAATGATAATCAGGGATGAAGAGAATCCTGATTTCAGAACCCGCGATATTTTATATGTGAAAGGTTTGCTGGGTGGCGACACGATGCATGTTTTCATCAATCACTGGCCATCGCGTTACCGGGGGTATTTGAATTCAGAACCTTTACGTTTGCTTGCTTCCGGAGTTTTGAAGAATGCAACCGATTCAATTTGCTTACTAAATCCTGAAGCAGCTATTTTAATTATGGGCGACTTTAACGACAGGGCCGAAAATGAAAGCGTCAGACGGCTTAGTAATGAAGACTTTTCTTGTCAATTATTTTTGCTATCTTTAAATTGTTCAAATAAAGAAGTTAAGGGCACAATTAAATACCAGGGAAAGTGGGATTATTTCGACCATATTCTGGTTTCAAAGAAACTTTTGGAATTTAAAAGTGGTTTGGTTATGAAAAAAGAAAGCGCAACTATTTTTGCACCGGATTTTTTATTGGAAAAAGATGAAAAATTTGCAGGAATAAAGCCAAAAAGAGCTTTTATAGGTTTTAAATATAACGGAGGCATAAGTGACCATCTTCCTGTTTATGTTGATTTTATCCATTCAGGTAATTAATGAAAAGAGTCCATAAAATACTGTTAATTGTTGGCATAATCGTAGTGGTTGGTGCTATTGCCGGCGTGGTTTTCAGGCACCAGATTGCCAGTTATGCCTTACGGACTGTTATTAAAAATCGTTCAGACGGAAATGTAACTCTGGAAATCAAGGATACTTATTTCAGCCCTTTCCGTGGCACTGTATCGCTAACCGGGCCTGATATTCATTTTGCTAATGCTTTCCTGGATGAAGCTCAATCCGTTAAACTGAACAGGATTAGTCTGGATGAAATTCTTATTGATAGTATTTCGATCATTGATGTTTTATTCAATAGGCATATTCTTGCAGGCCAATTGATTATCAAGAAACCTGTGATATGGTTTGAAGAAAGGGAAGGCGAAGAAAAATCGAGTTTCGACCCTGATAAATTAATGCAGACCCTTAACCGGGAACCACCGGAAATGTCACGCTTAAATATTTCTATTCGGGATATTGAAATACAATATGGTACACTCAATATGTCGGGCGAAGCAAATGATAAATTTGCGCCCGGATATGTTGATTTCAGGTTGATTTTGCACAATTTCAGCACACAACCACCACCGGACACAACGAAAAAAAGGATATTATTTTCAGATGATTTTCTATTTAAACTTAAAAATCTGAAAAAATCTTTTGCATCCGGGTATGAACTTACTATTGATTCGGCTTTGTTCAGTTCCATTTATAACAAAATGGACTGGAATGGAGTGTCACTTTATGCCATCCAGGATGATACTGCACATAAGCAGGGAATTAGCTTGTACGCAGGTTCGTTTACCCTGAACGATATAGAAGTGAGGCAGATAAGTTCTATCAGCGACCTACATTTGAGTTCGGTGATCATTTCGGACGGTTATCTGTACAATTACGGCGAAAGGTTTATAAAGCAGCACAGCAACGACACGCTTAACAAGAAGGGAATCAGTGAGTTGTTTAGTATTTTACATGGTTTTGAACTGGATACATTGTGGCTAAACCAATTTAACTATGCACGTGTTCTTGATAACCATGATACCGTTTTTCTTGCAGATGATATTTCAATGATGGTCATTGGAATTGAAATTGATTCGGCAATGATGACTGATCCGTTGAAACTGGTTGTTGCCGATGAAATATTTTTCAGAACAGGAAGGTTTTATGCTAAAGAGCTGATTGACAGTATAGATGCTGAATTTACAGATATCGCCTACTATTCAGATGAGCAGAAATTTGAACTGAACGGGCTCAGTATAATCGACAACGACAGGGTACGTGGAAAGAATGCACTGACTATCTCATCGGGGCGCATAAAGATTGATGATTTTTCATTGTTCAAATTTCAAAAGGAGGAAAAACAAGCTATCAGGCTTACCATTATTGAACCTCAAATTGTTTACAACACCGAGTTAAAGGTCAAACCAAAAAAAGGAAAAAAGAAGAATAATCTCACTGAATTATTCAGCCTGGAACGCTTTGTAATTAAGAATGGAGATTTTGCTTATTCCAACGATTCATTAAGTTTTAAGGTGAATAATCTTGATTTTTTCGCTGATAACCTGGAGTTTACAGATAAAGGGAGGGTTCCATTGAAATACAAAAACTTATTTGTAAACCTGGAAAATCTCGCAGTTGATTCCGAAAGTCTTGATGACAGAATAAGTACTGGCCGTATTTTTTATGAAGGTAATTATTTACGGATAGAAGACATTAAAACAAGTTTCCGAACAGGAAAAGAGAAGTATAAAAGTTCCATGCTATTAGGTTCGCTAGAATTTAAGGAAGTGAAATTGGAGAAGTTTCTTAGATGGAATGTTTTGGAGGTTGGCGAGGTGCTTATCAACTCCCCGGTTATAAACGGAAAAGTACAGGTTGATTCCAGGAAAGATACGGTTTCAGAAATGAATATGAATAAAGCCATCTTGCCTTTCAAGCTGGAAATCGGGCGTTTAAATATTAGCAATGGAAATGCAGATTGTAAAGTATTTATAAAAAAAGATTCTGTTTATATCAAATCAAACATTGATTTGGAATTGAAGGATTTGGCCGGAGACAATACTGACACATTGAATTTGTGGCTTGAAAATATTGCCTGGAACCTAAAGCTTTCCGCGTCGAATTTGGCAAATGGGCGAATGAAGGTAGCTTTTAAGGAATTGATGCTTGATGAAATGAATTCCAGGTTTGTGCTGAAAGGCTTTACATTTAAACACGATGAAAAACTTCGTGAAAAAGAACAGGCATTTGAAATCAATGAGTTGTCAGTTCCAAAAATTGATATTAACGGGCTCGATTATAATCGCTTCATTTTTGATGATACCTTATATTTCAAGAAAATACTAATTGATAAACCAACCTTAAAAGCTGTTATTCATCCTGTTCCGAAGAAAGATGAAAATAATAAGCCAAATCCCAACTTTACATTTTTAAGTAAAATTTATTATGATACTATCGAATTGAAAAACCTTCGTTTCAACCTGGAAAACAAGGGGAAAAATAGTTCTCACGCTTTTTACAAACTTCAGGATTTAAATATTTTCCATTCAATGGAAATTAAAAGCGATACCAATTTGTTTTCAGGCTTGGCTTTTAACTTCAATGATTTCAGCTATAAAGACACCATTACAAATAAATATGTTGTTATTGCCAGCGGCGATATTGACTCGAAGAACCGCGCTATTTCTATTTCGGAATTGAAAAGTGGCGAATTGGATAAAGACAATAATTATTCAAACAGCCTAAACGATAATTTATTCCGCCTTACTGACATTCAATTATCAGGTATTTACCTCGAAAATAAAATGCCTACACAATTAACTATCCGGAAATTGAAAGTGGACAGTTTGAATTTGTATTTCATTGCAAAAGATAGTAGTGGAACGGCTCCCTCAGAAATTGAAGTAAATAGGAATTTGCTGGAGAAATACAATCATATTATTTCTAAGTTTAAGATTGACAGTACTTTGCTGAATAATTTGACGATAAACTACCTCAGAAATGTAAATGAAGAGGAAAGCACGGTTAGTTTTAACAATGTAGCCCTTGTTCTGAATAAAATTAGCCTGGATACGGTGAAATCAGATTCACACACATTTCCCCTTAACGACGTTACCATCAACCTGCGTGGCAGGACGTTTATAACCAAGGATAGCCTGTATAGCTTTAAAACAGGTAATATTAATTACAATTTTCCTTTAAATAAAGTAACAGTCGATTCACTGACATTTAAGCCACGGTACGAAGGCCAGGATTTCTTTAATAAAGCAGTATATCAAACTGATAGGATGGATATTTTTGTTGATAAAGTAGAAATAAACGATTTCCGTTTTAAAGAATACCTGGAAGATAAAATTATTCATGCCGGTAGCGTTGATTTACACCGCATTCATGCTGATATGAGTCGGGATAAAGCATATCCTATGAAGCCTGGGCTGTTTAAGGATATGCCACAGGCCGAAATTCGAAATGCCTCCCAAATTTTTACTGTTGATTCGCTGCGGGTTTTTGATTCGTATATTGCATATACCCAGCGTGTAATTAAATCAGAAACACCGGGAGAAATATTTTTCGACAGATTCAATATTCAGCTGTACAATTTAAGCAACGATCCCCGGTATGTAGATTCAACAACGCAGATGGTGCTGAATGCCAACGCCTACATCATGGGTCAGTCGCGGCTCGACCTTTCAGCCTATTTCCGTTTATTAAGCCCTACTGATGAATTTTGGTTTAAAGCCAGTTCTGAACCTATTGACCTTGTCTGTTTAAATTCAATGACCGAAAACCTAATGGGAATGGCTATTTCCCAGGGAAAGGGATATATTGATAATTTGAAAATTGAAGGCGATAGTGGCACGGCACAAGGCAAGATGTTGTTCAGGTATAAAAAATTGAAAATCACCTTGTATAATCGTAAAAAAGCGCAATTGCACAAGGGTATGTTCACTCCTTTGGTTGATTTTATGCTGAATGATCTTTTGCTCAAATCCAATAATCCAAAATGGGCCAGGAGCCCAAGAATTGGACAGGCCTATTTTGAACGTGATACACAAAAGGGTATCGTTAATTATATTTTCAAGAGTTCGTTGAGTGGTATCTTGTCAACACTTGGGTTTAACAACAAAGAACAGCGCCAGGAGAAGAAAGATACTAAAGACGAAGAAATGCCTGAATAGATAGCCAATATTGAAAAAGTTTCTTCATATACTCGGGCCCGGTCTGTTGTATGCCGGAGCAGCCATCGGGGTTTCACACCTTGTACAATCAACCAGGGCGGGGGCAATGTACAATTTCGACCTGATTTGGGTTTTACTCTTAGCCAATTTCCTGAAATATCCTTTTTTTGAATATGGCCCGCGTTATGCCATTGCTACCGGCCAAACCTTAATTCAGGGTTATGAAAAAACTGGCAAATGGGCAGTTGCCGTATTTACAATTCTTACTGTTGCTTCCATGTTTATTATCACGGCTACAATAACTGTTGTAACGGTTGGGTTACTGGCAAATATTTTGAAGCTCAATATTAGCCTGGTTGAGTTGAGTATTTTTATTCTGCTTGCCGCTTCTTTAGTACTTATAATTGGAAAATTCAGTGTTTTGGATAAAATAATGAAGTTCATTATTGTCCTGCTCACCTTGTCAACAGTTGTAGCTTTATTCTCAGCGTTGGGTGTGGAAAAGGAAATTGCACCAGATTTTTTTCAAAATTTCAAATGGACAAAAGCTGCTGACATTTTCTTTTTGATTGCCTTCGTTGGCTGGATGCCAGCTCCAATCGATATTTCTGTCTGGTCTTCAATTTGGAATATTGAAAAGAACAAGCAATTGGGATATGTGCCGAAATTGAAAAGTGTTCTGTTTGAGTTTCGTGTCGGGTATATTGGAACTGCGCTGCTTGCCGTTTGTTTTCTTGGATTGGGTGCCCTGGTAATGTTTGGGACAGGTGAAGTGCTTTCGGAAAACGGAACCCTTTTTTCAGAACAATTGATTTCAATGTACACTTCAAGCATTGGCAACTGGGCTTACTGGATTATTGCCATAGCCGCTTTTACAACTATGTTGAGTACTGTTATAACCGTAATTGACGCGTATTCAAGAGTGATGAACATTCTTTCTGAATATTACATAGTGAAGATAAAAACGAAAGTGAACCTGCAAACCAGGCTATTGATT
>DATCTB010000202.1:0-13157 GCA_036568185.1 Bacteroidales bacterium
GTTGATTTCATTACCTTCACCAATGTCGGTACCTCCGTGGCGGATAGAAACGTATTTCAAAACGCCGGAATTATCATTATCATCGTTGCCACCATAAGAACCACGGGCTTCAGTTGTAGGGATACCTTCAATTTGCTGTACGGCAGGAACTGTATTCAAAACAGCTTTTCCGAGAATAATTACGCCACCCCACAAGCCGTTGTCCAAATCGGGAACCGAACCTTGAAGGTCGTCAGCCTCCGCTGTGAAAATAATTGGTTTTTCGGCAGTTCCTTCAGCCATAATTTTACCGCCCCTCGCAACGATAAAAGCCGAAGCATTTTCTCCCTGGCCGGCTTTACCTTTAATAACCGTTCCTGGTTCGATGGTTAATGTCTGGCCATCGTTGACGAAAACCAATCCATTTAAAATGTAAATATTGTTTGAAGTCCAGGTTGTTGTTCCTGTGCCGTTAATATTATAATTAATTGTTACAGTACTTACCATGGTCGCCGACATGGTTTCGTTTGCGCTCATGGCGCCGCCACTGGCACCGTAAATACTGGTGCCGCTGGCTGGTTTAACAACAAGTGTTTCGCTGCCATTCGCAACTGAACCTAAAACAACAGAAATCTCTGCTAAATTTTGTCCTGCAGTTTGCGCGACTGAATATGACTCTAAAGTTGCTGTCCCACCTTGAATCGAAACGGTAAAACTTGAGTTATCAAGATTTCCAGAAGCATCGCTGTTTTTATAAACACCTTCAGAAAAATTAACCGTAGCAATAAAATTTCCTGCATCTGCAGCAATGTCCATGGAGGTCATTGAAGGAATTGTTGGTGCCGGGTCAGGATTATCGTCCTTGCAAGAATTAAATGTTATCATTACCGAAAATATCACTAATGCCTTTAAAAAATAGTTTCTTTTTTTCATTTGATTTAGATTTGAATATTTACAATTCATTGTATTTTAATTTTGACGCAAAGGTTGATTATGAATGTTAAAATATTGATAACGAAATATTACGTTCTGATTAAATTTCATTCACCTTCATTTTCAGAAATCTATTTATCGAAAAGCCAATTTTTTGAAAATGAAGTTAATCGGCCGGCGAGAATTAACTTTTTTTAAGTAAAATAATTAGGCGTTTTAATGATGATATTTTTTGAATATTCAAAAATTTAACTTCCTTTGTGGAATAGTATTTAGAACTACTCTAAATAAACTTTTCTTTAAATTTAAATATTCACTTAAAAAATTACTAATATGAAAACAAAAATGAAATTGACCGGAATGCTTGCCAGCATGATGTTTGTAGTATTTTTTACAACACTTGCTTTTGAAACTAGTGCAAAAACGCTTACCAACGATAACCCAATTGCTGTAAATACAGCAGGTGGTGACGACACTTATTTTGCAAAATGCGATGCTGCCGGCGCTGAATCAAAGAATAAAACTGATAAAGCAACTCCAGCAGCTAAACCGGCTTCGGCTACACCAACTGCAACTCCTGCTGCTACAACACCAGCAGCTAAACCGGCGGCAAAAACATCTGATGTAAAAACTGATACCAAGGCCACCAAAGAAGGAAAATGTGGCGATGGTAAATGCGGTGACGGAAAATGTGGCGATTCAAAATCAGCCGAAAAGAAAGATGATGCCTCCAAATCAGGAGCCGTATCAAGCGAAAAGAAAACAAGTGAAGGTAAATGCGGAACCTCCAAATTCTGATTTTACCATTTCCCATAATTGGGAATCCGGAACTGTCCTGAATTTTTTTAGGACAGTTTTTTTTTTGAAAATAATTTCAAAAGAGTGCAACCCTTGTTAATATATTGTAGTCTTTATATTGACTTCCCTAAATTTCATAGGCGATAGTTTTGGTTAATCTGGGAATAGTAGAGGCACCCGCTCGGGCTGCCTCTACTTCTTTATAATGAACAATTCAATCAAGGCAAAAGTCTATTTTTCATTCATTGCAATCCTTAATTTACAGCTTTTTTTATAATCTATCAGTTATGTAAAATCCCTTTTCGTACCGGATATTTTTTTGTTAAATATTTGTTAAATAATGATTTGGGTGAAAAAATTAATTAAAATTTACATAAATTAGTGGCTCCTTACTAACAAAATCTAACCAACAATAAATAGCTATGAAAAAATTTTTACCTTTTTTGCTAATCTTATTCATTATTGGTTTGTTTCCCAACTCTATGTTTTCTCAAGATTGGATTGAAAACTTACCGAAAGAAAAGATTGATCATCCTGAAGAATTAACTTTCTTCGAAATTCAAAAAGCTTTTAATGATTACTGGGAACCGTTTAATGTTAAAAATGGATACTACACTGAAAATGGTGTTGAAAAGAAAGCACCAGGCTGGAAACAATTCAAGCGCTGGGAATGGTATTGGGAAAGCAGGATTGACCCAACAACTGGCGAATTTCCTGATGTGAATGCTGCTGATATTCGAAAAGAAATCAGGCAGTCATCCAATTCGAGAAATGTAAGCGGCAATTGGCAAAGCATGGGACCTACCAGTTCTCCAGGTGGCTATGCCGGATTGGGAAGAATTAATTGTGTTGCCTTTGCTGAAGGCGAACTCAATCGATTTTATGTAGGTTCTGCTTCCGGTGGGTTCTGGAAAACAGAAGATGGCGGCGGCTCATGGATTATTACCAATGATGAAATGGATGTTTTAGGCGTTAGTGATGCCTTTGTTATTACTGGCACATCAGGTAGTGATGATACTATCTATATAGCTACCGGCGACCGTGATGGTGGCAGTATGTGGTCGTTAAATGGTGGACAAGTGCATGACAATAATAGTATAGGTGTGATGAAATCTGTTGATGGTGGTGCAAGTTGGACCTCAACTGATCTTGTTTGGTTAGCAAGTGATAAAAAAACTGTTAACCGCCTATTGAAGCATCCTGCCGACAACGATATTATTTATGCAGCAGCCACTGATGGTGTATTTAAAACAACTAACGGCGGAACCACATGGCCATTATTGGCATCACCGGCTGATGAATTTATTGACATGGAATTTAACCCAGTAGATCCAATGACGATGTATGGATCATCAAAATCTGGAGATATATATTTATCAGATGATGGCGGTACAAGCTGGACAAAGAAATTAGACGTTGGAGGCGCCGGAAGAGTAGAATTAGCAGTAAGTATGGATGAACCTACCTGGGTTTATGCAGTAGTCTCCGTTTCAAGCAAACTTGAAGGAATTTATAAATCAGAAGACAGCGGCGACTCTTATACACAGATTTTTGATGGAACGATTTATCCAAACTTTTTGCTCGGTTATTACTGTGATGGAAGCGTAGATGGCGGCCAAGGCGGATACGATCTTTGTATCGCTGCCGATCCTACAGATGCCACAACTGTTTTTTTAGGTGGTGTGAACACCTGGAAATCAACTGATGGTGGTGTTAGCTGGACTATTTCCAATATGTGGACGAGTCACAGTTCCTATAATTCGTGTGGCGCACCCGTAGCACACGCTGATAAGCATGCACTTATTTACCAGCCTGGTACCAATGACCTTTTTGAAGGTAATGATGGTGGCGTTTATAAAACAACAGATGGTGGTATTACCTGGCCATACCTTGGAAGCGGCCTGGTTACGAGCCAGCTTTACCGTTTGGGAGTTTCACAGACTTCTTCCAGCAGTGTAATAATTGGACTACAGGATAATGGCTCAAAATCCAATGTAGCTGGAAATTGGAGCGATGTTTTGGGTGGAGATGGCATGGAATGTATCATTGATTATACTGACGCTGATGTTCAATACGGAGAATTATATAATGCAGCCATGTACAGAACAGATGATTCCTGGGCAACAAGTACTTTTATAGCCGGTGATTTCACTGGATCTGCAGCCTGGGTTACACCTTACGTAATAGACCCTGTAACCAATACTACTTTGTACGCTGGACTAAGTGAAATATGGAAAACGACGGACCAGGGAGACAATTGGACGTCTATCAGCAGTTTTGCTTTTTCTCCTGTTAAAACTTTCCGCTCGATGGCTGTAGCACCTTCCGATCCTGACGTCATTTACGCCGCTCTCAACAATAAAGTTTTTAAAACTACAGTTGGCGGAACAACCTGGACTGAAATAACTGGCTCTTTACCGGTAGGTTCATCTTTTATAACTTATGTTTCAGTAAAGGATGACGACGACTTAACTGTTTGGGTATCGATGGGCGAATATAACTCTCACGGGGTATATGAATCCACCGATGGTGGCGCTACATGGACAAATATCTCTTCAGGTCTTCCAACAATTCCTGTTATGTGCGTAATTCAAAACAGGCAAAACACTTCCGAAGTTGAGTTGTATGCCGGAACAGACGTTGGTGTTTATGTTAAAGTTGGCAGCAACGATTGGGAATTATTCAGCAACAACCTTCCAAATGTAGTAGTAACTGAACTGGAAATATATTATAATGATGCATCACCGAACTTAAGTAGAATTAGGGCAGCAACTTATGGACGTGGATTGTGGCAATCTGAATTATATTCTCCTGCAGGCCTTGCTCCAACTTCTGATTTTGAAGCTGACAACACATCACCTGTGGTAAACCAACCTGTTTCATTTACGGATTTGACAATTGATGATCCTGATAGTTGGTTCTGGTCGTTTGACCCTGCCACTGTTGAATTTGTTGAAGGCACCTCCTCTACTTCCCAAAACCCGGTTGTTAAATTTACGGATGCCGGAAGTTACGAAGTTTCGCTTTATACTGAAAACACTTTTGGAGATGATACAGAAACAAAAGCTGCTTATATTACTGTAACAACTGGTTCCCCAACTTATTGTGAGGCATATTCAACCAATGCTTATGGATATATCAGCCGGGTGGAATTTGGTACAATTGATAAAACTTCAACATTCACAAATGTTGGCGACCCGCATCCGAATGATAAATACTACGAAGATTGGACAGCCCTTTCTACCGATGTTTCAATTCTCGATTCGTATGATTTAACTGTGACTAATGGCACTAGTGATACAGATATTGACCTGGCTGTTTGGATTGACTGGAACCAGGATGGTGATTTTGAAGACTATCTTGAAAATGTAGTTTGTGAAATTGATAATAGCGGTGAAGGCACATTCAGCATTGACATCCCTTCAATTGCAGTATTGGGGACAACCCGAATGCGCCTTAGAACCTCTTATTTTTCAACTACTTGCGAGAATTCTTGTGGCAGTACTGCTAACGGCGAAGTAGAAGATTATTCGATAAATATAATTGCCGGTGACCTTACTTGGGAAGGAAATACTTCTTCTGACTGGGCTACAGCTTCCAACTGGAATCCGGTAACAGTACCAACTTCTTCGTTTGATGTAACAATTCCTACAAGTCCGGTTGGTGCTATTTTCCCTGAAATATCTATGGGTACTGCTGCCGCTTGTAATGACCTGACTATTGAATCTGGTGCCGATGTGATGCTTTATGGTTCATTGACCATTGGCGGTACATTTACCAACAATGCCGGCACTACGGGCCTGGTAGTTAAATCAGGTACATCAGGAACGGGTTCACTTATCACCCAAACCAACAATGTTGACGTTACAGTTGAACGATATTTAACAGGAGGAAAGTGGCATCTTTTCGGCGCCCCGGTTGACAACCAAACTGCTGAAGCTATTTATTTCGACCATTCTCCTGATGTATGGTTAAAGACTTATATAGAATCCTCTGATGACTGGAGTGCAACAATTACTGATCTAAGCACGCTGCTACCTATGGGAAAAGGATTTGCAGTATGGGTAAAATCAGGGGAAAATGCAACAGCTTCTTTTGAAGATCAACTTAATAGTGATGATTTCCTTGTAAGCAGCCTCGACTTTACAGATGCCGCACATGGTTACAACCTGCTTGCAAACCCATTTACCTCAGCTATTGACTGGGATCAGGGCAGTTGGGCAAGAACCAACCTTGACGGTTCAGTGTGGGTATACGACCCCGTTGGCGGAAGCTACAAAGACCGGAACAGTGTAGGAATAGGTAGCTTAACAGGTGGAATCATCCCTTCATCTCAAGGTTTCTTCGTAAGGGCTACTTCCGCTGGAGGTTCGATCAGTATTCCGGCGAATGCCAGGGTACACAGCAGCCAGGCTTTTTATAAAAACTCTAGCGATAACACGGAATTTACTATAGCAGCTCTAGAAGTTTCAAAAGGAGAAAAAACTGATGAAGTATGGTTTGCTTTTAATGAGGCCAGCACCAATTCCTATGATTTAGGTTGGGACGTCTTTAAGTTTTTTGGAGACTACGATGCTCCTCAGCTATATGCAGTTGAAGCTGACGAGGCGCTGAGCATTGATGCCTTACCGGTATTGTATGAAGAAAGAATTGTTTCTCTGAATTTTAAAGCAGGGGCAGACGGTGATCATATGTTGAAATTGAAAGAATTTGAAAACTTCGAATCAACTGAACTTTGGCTTGAAGACCTTGAAACTGAAACTCTGCATGAACTTACTTTCAATCCTGAATATGTGTTCTACGCTGATATTAATCAGGCTCCCGAAAGGTTTCTGCTACATTTCAACCCACAAGCCACAGGGATTATACAAACTATGGAAAACAACTATTCTATTTATTCCTGGAAAAATTCGGTTTACATAAAAAATCCGGATCTCGCCTCCAACACTACTATCGAAATTGTTGATATGTACGGTAGGTTAGTTTACCAGGGGAAATTACACCCCGTTAGTTTAAATAAAATTGACCTCAATTTGTCGAACAGCAATCTTATTGTAAGGCTTGCAGACAATGGAAATGTAATGGTTCAAAAAGTTTTTATCCGCTAATTTTAAAAATATAAGAATATGAAAACATTAAAAAAAATAAAATACTTCCTGGTTATAATTATTACGGTTATTGCAATGAATTCCTTTGCCCAGGGTGGGCCCGGAGATCCAGGAGGTGATCCTGAAGGGGGTGGCGATCCGCTTGGCGGCAGAGCCCCTTTGAGTGGTGGAACATTTTTATTGATCGCACTTGGGGCGGCTTATGGAAGCAAGAAAATCATTGAATTTAAAAACATTTCCAAGCAAGAGGATTTTAAATAAATAACGATTCCATTCGAAAATTAAAAGCGGTTTTTGCCGCTTTTTTTATTCTTCAGATATTTTTATTATTTTTTTATGTTAAAAATATATCTTTTATTATTATTTTATTAAAGTTAATAATTTGATTATAAATGAATTACAATATTTTTAAAAAAATATTTTTTATAATTGCCTGATAAACAGTTGGATTATAATTAAATATTTTATACTTTTGAGCCCATTAACCTAATAATATCGTTCTTACAAATAATTCAAAAAATTTACGCTATGAAAAGAACATTACAACTGGTATTGATTGTTTTTTTCCTAAGTTACATTCCAATAATTACTCAAGCACAAAATTGGACACAAAACTTACCACAGGATAAAATCGATCGTCCTGAAGAATTAACTTTCTTCGAAATCCAAAAAGCATTTAATGATTACTGGGAACCATTTGATGTAAAAAATGGTTATTATACAGTTAATGGAGAAGAGAAAAAAGCACCCGGCTGGAAGCAATTTAAACGCTGGGAGTGGTATTGGGAACCACGTGTTGACCCAACTACAGGGGAGTTTCCTGAAATTACTGCAGCCGATATCCGCAAAGAACTCAAAAAAACTGATGGAATTAGGGCTGCAACTGGCAACTGGACAAGCCTAGGGCCTACCTCAACTACAGGAGGTTACGCAGGCATTGGCCGATTAAACTGCATCGCATTTGTAAGTGGGAGCACAAACCGTTTTTATGTTGGTGCCCCCGCTGGTGGATTGTGGAAGACTACTAATGGTGGTACAACATGGACAGTACTTACTGATGACAATGATGTTCTTGGTGTAAGTGATGCTGTTGTTATTCCAACTGCCGGAGAAGACATTATATATATCGCAACCGGAGACCGTGATGGCGGGAGTATGTGGGCGCTTGATGGCCAGCAAAGTAACGACAATAACAGTATTGGTGTTTTAAAATCTATTGATGGTGGAACAACCTGGATGCCAACAGGGCTTTCTTTCAAAGCAAGCCAAAGAAGAACTGTCAACCGTTTACTAAAGGATCCAACAAATAACAATATCCTTTATGCAGCAACAAGCAATGGAGTTTATAAAACCACCGATGCTGGAATAAGTTGGACATTAACATCTGTCAATGTATTTATTGATATGGAATTCAAACCAGGGACACCAACAACATTGTATGGTTCAACCATGGGTGGAACAATTTACAAGTCATCCGATAGTGGTGCATCATGGTTATTAAAAGGAACCATAACAGGGGGAAGCCGCGTTGAAATTGCTGTAAGTGCAAATCAACCAACTTGGGTATATGCACTTGTTTGCAGCAGCACTGATGGTGGATTTCTAAGTGTTCAAAAATCTATCAATAGTGGCGACACTTACACAGAAGTTTTTGGTACAAGCGGAAACAAGAACCTGTTAGGATGGTATTGTACTGGGAGTGACGTTTCAGGAGGAGGACAAGGAACTTATGACTTGTGTATTGCAGCCGATCCCAACGATGCAAACAAAGTATATGTTGGTGGCGTTAATACTTGGTACTCGAGCAATGGTGGCACAAGCTGGACAATATCGAATATGTGGACTTCGGGCAGCCCTTATAATACCTGTGGAACACCTGTTGTTCATGCTGATAAACACTTCTTCGAGTTTCAAAATGGAACATCCACTTTATTTGAATGTAACGATGGTGGATTATATAAAACTTCAAACAATGGAACAAGTTGGACCCATCTTACAAGCAGTGGAATGATTATCAGCCAGGTTTATCGTATGGGCACTTCACAAGTAAATAGCAATTACGTTATTGCCGGATTACAGGATAATGGAACGAAAAGCATGAACTCTGGAACCTGGAGTGATGTAATGGGAGGCGATGGGTTTGATTGCGCTATTAAACCTAGTAGTAGTGCCACTCAATATGGTAGTTTGTATTATGGCAGAGTTAAAAGAACTACAAGTACCTGGTCAACATCTGCAGATATTACAAACAATGGTTCAATTTATTTAAATGGTATTACATCAACCGAGAGTGGTCTCTGGTGTTCGCCTTTTAAAATTGATCCAACTACCAACAACACAATTTATATTGGACTGACAAACCTTTGGAAATCAACGAACCAAGGAAGTGCCTGGACAAAGATCAGTAGTTTCACTAGTGGACAAAAAATATTAGCTTTTGATGTTTTGAGTTCAAATTCCAATACAATATACGTTGTTGAATCTTCATATTTTGGAAACTACACTTCAAAAGTTCACAAAACAACAAATGGCGGAACATCATGGACTGATATAACAGGTACCTTACCTGTAGGATCCGCCAATATCACAGATATTAAAATAAAAAAGGGAGATGCAAATACTGTTTGGGTAACATTTGGCGCTTATAATAGTATCGCCGTTTATCAAACAACAAATGGAGGAACTACCTGGACAGACATTTCAACAGGAATACCACAGGTGCCAGTAATGAGCATTATACAAAATACACAAAACACTACAGTAAACGAACTATATGTTGCAACCGATGTGGGAGTATATGTTAAAGTTGGTAATGCTAATTGGACTCCATTTAATACAAATTTACCAAATGTGGTTGTAACAGATTTAGATATTTATTACAACACTGGTACACCATCCTTAAGTAGATTACGTGCAGGAACTTTTGGCAGAGGCTTATGGGAATCTGAATTGTTCTCGAATCCAAATTTACCTCCTGTAACAGACTTTTTTGCTAACAATTTAACTCCAAATATTAATTCTACAGTTCAGCTAACAGACCAGAGTATAAATTTACCAACCTCTTGGTTATGGAGTTTTGAACCTTCTACGGTTAGTTTTGTTGAAGGAACTTCAGCAAGTTCACAAAATCCAAAAGTAGTGTTTACCGAAGCCACTATTTACAATGTTACATTGTACGCTCAAAATACACACGGAAATAATACTACAACAAAAACAAGTTACATTTCTGCTATAGATGCCCCAACTGGATATTGCGAAGCATATTCAACAAATCCGGCAGGGTATATTCAAAACTTTAGCTTTGGTTCAGTGGCTAATTTTAATACGGGATATACAAATGTTGGGAGTGCTGATCCGAATGACAAATATTACCAGGATTTCACTTCATTAATAATCGATGTGAATCTATTGGAAACCTATACTTTATACGTCTTAAATGGCTATAATGGTGCCAATGAAAATTTTATGGACCTTTCTGTTTGGATAGATTTTAATCGAGATGGTGATTTTGACGACACTGGAGAACAGGTAGTTTGCGATCCTGATGATTATGGAGAAGGAACATTTGATGTTACAATACCAATAACTGCCTCATTGGGCGCAACCCGGATGCGTGTTAAAACAAAATATATTGGTTCTGACTGTGGAAGTCCCTGCGGTTCAACATCTAATGGAGAAGTTGAAGATTATACCTTAAATATTAAGCGAGCTTCAAATATTTGGCAAGGCACATCTACAAGCTGGGCCACAGCCTCAAACTGGAGCAAGGCCTTAGTGCCAACTTCTTACTTCAACGTTACAATCCCAACTACTCCGACTGGTGGTAATTTCCCTGTTATTGCCTTAGGGACAAATGCGACCTGCAATAATTTAACAATTGAATCAGGCGCAAACCTAAAAATAAACGGTTCATTAACCGTTTTAGGTTCTATGACAAACAATGCAGGCACAAGCGGGCTTGTAGTCAAATCTGATGTGTCAGGAACAGGCTCGCTGATAGCCAATACAAATAATGTGGATGGAACTGTTGAACGGTATATTACAGGTGGGAAATGGCACTTGTTTGGAGCTCCTGTTGCCAACCAAACTGCACATGCTGTTTACTTCGATCATGATCCAGATGTTTGGCTGAAAACATATATTGAAAGTTCTGATAATTGGAGCCAGACAATTACAAATCTAAACACCCCTTTACCTATGGGAAGTGGATTCGCAATCTGGGTGAAATCAGGGTTAAATGCTATTGCATCTTTCGAGGATCAAATGAATAGTAGCGACTTCTCAATAACTGGCTTAACCTATTCCGGCTCATCATACGGCTACAATATGCTTGCAAACCCCTTTGCGTCGGCAATTGACTGGGATCAGGGAAGTTGGGTTAGAAACAATTTAGATGGCTCCGTTTGGGTGTACGACCCTGCTGGAGGTAGCTATAGAACCAGGAATAGCGTTGGCGTAGGCAGTCTTACAAATGGAATTATCCCTTCTTCACAGGCATTTTTTGTCAGAACCACTTCCTCTGGTGGTTCAATTACTGTTCCTGCCGATGCCCGCGTTCATAGTAGCCAGGCTTTTTATAAAAACGGAACCAATACGCAGGAAGAAAATCAGCCATTTACTTTAGCGGCAATTAATGTGTCAATTAGAGAAAAAACTGATGAAGCCTGGTTCATTTTTAATGAGGCTTGCACTAAATCGTATGATAATGGATGGGACGTTTCCAAGTTCTTCGGTGATGTAAATGCACCTCAACTATACGCTGTGGAAGCCGACAATTTGTTGAGTGTAGATGCTTTACCTGCCATAAATGAAGAAATTACCGTTTCTCTGAATTTTGTTGCTGGGGAAAATGGAGAGCATCTCCTAAAACTAAGTTGCTTTGAAAATTTTGTAAAAACCAAGTTATGGCTGGAAGATGAGCAAGAAGGAATCATGCAGGAATTAACAGAAAATCCTGAATATACATTCTACGCTTCCACTGACAACTCTTTTGAGAGATTTCTGCTGCATTTCATACCTGAATCAACCGGAATAATTTCAAATTCAGAAAGTAACTATACAATTTATTCATGGAAAAATTCAGTCTATATTAAAAATCCTGAACTCGAATCCAATGCTGATATTGAAATAGTTGACATGTATGGCCGGATTATTTACCATGGGAAATTGCAAGCAGTCAGTTTGAATAAAATTGACCTGAATTTATCAAACAGCTACTTACTTGTAAGGCTCATTGATAAAGGAAATGTTACAATTCAAAAAGTATTTATCCGCTAATTTTAATACCTGAAAAAATGAAAACATTAAATAAAATAAAATATCTGCTTGTAATAATTTTTACAGTTTTTGCAATGAATATCTTTGCTCAGGGTGGCCCTGGCGATCCTGGTGGTGATCCTGAAGGTGGTGGAGGCGGTGGGCCACTTGGGGGTGGTTCGCCGATTAGTGGTGGTACCATCATTTTAACAGCTTTTGGCCTGGGTTATGGAGGTTTGAAAATTTATCAAATGGCAAAACCGAAACCTAAGGAAACAATTTGATTTTCTGTGATTTATAAGTAAAAAAAGCGGCTCTTTATGAACCGCTTTTTTTGTGAATTAAATAAACCCTTCTTTTTTCAGCCACTCCCTGGGCTCTGCCATTGTTTTCTCAACGTCGGCAATCGTTTTTGGAATTGGTTTTCCCAAAACACGGTAGCCATTTTCAGTTACCAAAACATCGTCTTCAATCCTGATGCCTCCAAAATCCTTGTAAGTTTCCAGTTTATCATAATTTACAAAATCGGTAAACTTGCCTTCGCTCCTGAATTGGTCTATCAAAGCAGGAATAAAGTAAATCCCTGGCTCAACTGTCAGCACAAACCCTGGTTTCAATTTTTTAGCAAGCCTCAAATAAGCTGTCCCAAAATTCTTCGAGCGGGTCGTGTGTTCATCGTAACCTACAAAGTTTTCACCCAAGCCCTCAAGGTCGTGCACATCCATTCCCATCATGTGGCCAAGTCCGTGCGGCATAAACAAAGTGTGGGCTTCAGCTTTTAACGCGTCCTCAACATTTCCCTTCATGATGCCAGCTTTTTTCAAGCCTTCAATGATCACCCTTGCAGCCAGAAAATGTATCTCACGGTATTGGATGCCCGGTTTTATAGCTTCAATGGCTTTCATGTTCGCATCCAGCACGATTTGATAAATTTCAGCCTGGCGGGCATTAAATTTCCCACCAACCGGAACTGTGCGGGTAATATCGCTTACATAACACATCTGCGTTTCTGCCCCGCAATCAGTAACCATCATGCGGCCTTCTTTCAAAGTGTTCCCATGATAATGGTTGTGCAAAGTCTGC
>DATCTB010000203.1:0-2610 GCA_036568185.1 Bacteroidales bacterium
CAATACCATGCGCACCGGTATGACTCCTGAAGGCAAAGCCCTCGACCTGAATTATATGCCCTGGACAGGCCTTGCCAGCATGCCCGACGATGATTTGACGGCTGTTTATCTTTTCCTGAAAAGCCAACCAAATCTTGAAACGCCTGAAGAATTTATAGAAAAAAAGTAACTTTTACTTATCAGAGAAAACCGTTGAGAAAACCAAATCCATTGCCGATTTGGTGGAAGTATATTGGTCAATTTTGCCGTAATTCCCATTAACAGCCCAGCAAATCGTGGTTTCCTTTTCTGGAAAATATACCATGATGGCATAATAACCAATGGCATCACCGCTGTGAAAATAGGCTATTCCGTACGGTGTTTCCATTCGGAAAATCCCCAGCCCGTATTGAAGCGGATAGAATTCAGGGTCAGGATCTTTGGGTGCAACAAAAGTCAGCATTTCATTCAATGAAGCTTGAGAAATAACTTCGCCGTTCATCAATTCTGTCAGAAAAATACTTTCGTCATAAGGGTTTGAAATCAATCCGCCATCGGCAGTGAAATAATCCCAGCCACTGTAGTAAGTAGCATTGATTACATTGAGGTTTGAATAAAAATCAACATAACCACGAATTGTACCGAGCGGAACGGGGTCAGTAGCTGCAAAACTGGTGAATGTGAGGTTATAAGGCTCGAATATTTTTTCCTGAAAAACTTCGTAAAACGGCTTTCCGCTAATATTGGTAATTATCATCCCCAACAAAATATAATTGGTGTTTGAATACAATACATCAGTACCTGGGGCAAAATAAGCTTTCTTTTTACGCGCATAATCCAGCAATTCGTTTGGCTGCCATTCTTTAATCAAATCATTTAGGGAAGCTGTTTGAAATTGCAGGTTTTGAATATAATTATAAATTCCGCTGGAATGTTGCAAGCACTGCCTGATTGTAGCAGCATCTGCATTTTCAATGTCTTTAAGGGTTTCAGCCGAAAGGTATTTTGAAATTGGGTCGTCAAGGCTGAGAAGGCCTTCTTCGTTCAACATAAAAATGGTTGTTGCTGTAAATGTTTTTACCGTACTTCCAACACGGGTTATATTGCATGAAACCAAATCAATATCATTTTTCAAATCAGCTTTTCCGGCAGTGCCAATCCACATCCCATCGGCTGGGCTGTAAATACTCATCATCACACCGGGAACTCCACTTGCAGCAATGCCATCAACCAGTTGCTGGTATTTGCTATTGTTTGCATTCAAGGAACTTGTGTCGTTAAAAGGCAAATTGCATGCATAAAAAGATGGTTCGCGCACCACATCTTTTGTACAGGAATTGAATGTTACTACCGCGAAAAATATCCAGAAAACCAAGCGTATTTTGCTCATCACTATTTCTTTTTTGCTAAATAAAATTTTACCCCAATTTCAAGCCCGATATGTGTCATCACCGGAATAAAATCTGGCGAATAGGGATATTCAACCCATGAATTGTACAGCAAAAATGCCTCAGTTGATTGTGGGTTTTCTGTATTGAAACGGTAACCCAAACCCAGCGACAGCATCGGCATCAGGCGGGCATTGCCCCAATCGGTGCCGCTGGAATAAGCCCCATCGCTGAACTGGTATTCTTCCCTGGTGGAAAAAGTGTGCAGGTAGCCCAGCCCGAACAATGCTTTCAAATTAAGCCCAAAGTTGAATTTGTAATCATAGCCCACCTGCGAGTTCAGGTAAAATCCCTGGTAGAGGTAATTGTGGTAAATATAACCCAGGTTTGCAGTTTGGTAAAATGAAAAATGAGGGCCTGCTTTGTATTGAAACTCAGTCCCTACCTGAAAAACAGGGTGGACAGGAGAAGTGAAAATGGTAGTGTAAGGAATGGCCGTCGCTTCATTTCCAAACGAAATAATGACAGGCAATTTCCGGTATTGGGCCGATGCAAATAAAGCCTGTAGAAGCATGAAGGCTAACAGATATTTTTTCATTTTATGCTTTTAGAATTGATTATGAAGACTTTTCAAAACTACTAAAATCTAAAGCAAGTTTTTTTTATATAATCTTTCTTATAAATATTTTGCTTTATTATTTGTAGTTTTCGAACTAAATCTTTTTGAGGTTAGAAAGACAAGAAATTAACCCTGTAGTTGCGAAAACCAGCTAAGAAAATTTGGCTATTTTTGAGCTTGTAAAAATTTTCCTGCGATTTGATTCTGTGATTCATTGTAAAACAAAATATTGGGCATTTGCAGCCTTGTTTCTATGGCCATTATTTGGAATATGTCAGGAAAAGAATAGTGCTCCTCCTAGTTTCAGGAATAACATCATTAAAATAAATTTGCTTCCCATTCCGTCCTTAGCTAATGGAAATAACCAGAAATGGTTTGGAATGGAGTATGAGCGGTTTCTTAAGAAAAACATTACTTTGGGCGCTATGGCAAACTTGGGTTTGTTCGAAGATTACAGTTATATCCAATACAATGACTATTTTAATGAATACGACGGGTATTCTTATGTAAAACAGGATTTTAGAACTTGGGGGTTTCATTTTATTCCTTATTGCAAATATTATTTTTTAATAACTAATTCTAAAAAAGGTCAAGGTGTTTATGTCGGCGGAAATATTGATTTTA
>DATCTB010000204.1:0-14251 GCA_036568185.1 Bacteroidales bacterium
AAAAGTTACGACGAAGGCACTGGTGATAGTAAACATATTAATAAGGTGTTGAAAAAAATGGTTAAAGATTACCGGAACAAGGAATTTCTTGACCAGATTTATTACGCGCTGGCCGAAATTGCATTTAAAGATGACAACAAAGCATTAGGCATTGACTATTTAAAAAAGTCGGTGAGCAACAGCACCAAAAACAATATTCAGAAAACAATGTCGGCATTGCAGCTGGCCGATATTTATTTCGATGACCACGATTATGTGCTTTCGCAGGCTTATTACGATACCGCGGTCAGCTTCTTGCCTGAAAACTATCCGAATGCCAACAAGATTAAAAACAAGGCTTCCGTACTTTCTGATTTAATTACTTACGTTCAAACAATTCAGTTGCAAGATAGTCTGCAAAGATTGGCAGCAATGGATAGCCTGGAACTTTATGCATTGATTGATAATATGATTGTTGAATACCAGGAAGAAAAAAAACAACTGGAAAGAGACGCCGAATATGAAATGGATGAAGGTGGTGTGCAATTTGTAGATATGGACAGCCGCAGCACTAACCAAACTGTGGGTGGAAAATGGTATTTTTACAATACAACTGCCCTGAGCCAGGGTTATTCAGAATTTATTAGAAAATGGGGAAACCGCAAATTAGAAGATAACTGGTTTCTTTCCGATAAAAGATCAATAATTTCAAGCGGATTAGACACCAAAGAATTGGACCAAGAAGTAGCAATGGCAGATTCTATTTCGCCATCAGCTTCATCTTCCGATCCGGAAAACAGGTTATATTATCTGGCCAATATTCCCCGCACACCTCAACAGCTTGAAACCAGCACTAAGTCAATAATTAGCGCATATAATTCGTTGGGTTACCTCTATCTCGAAGAATTGAACGATACTATGAACGCCAAAGAGACATACCTCACTTTCCAGGAAAAATATCCTGACAACGAATATCGTTTGCAATCGTGGTATGCCCTGTATAAAATTTTTACTGAAGAGAACAATGCAGAAAAGGCCGCCTACTATAAAAGCCTTATAGTTAGTAATTTTCCAGAAAGTGATTATGCACAGGTAATTTTAGATCCTGATTTTTTTATAAAGCAAAAAGAACAAAAAGGTGAATCAGCCAGGCTGTATGAGCGAACTTACGAAGCTTACACCAAAGACCAGTACTACAGGGTGATAACCTATGCTGATAAAGCAGAAGCCGATTTCCCCACCGATAGCTTGCTCATGCCAAAGTTCATGTATTTAAGAGCATTGGCTATTGGCAAAGTTGAAACGCCTGATTCACTGTTTGTCGCACTCAATTCCATGGTAAATACCTACCCAAAAAGCGAGCTCGTCCCTCAGGCCAAAGAAATACTCAAAGTGCTGGCGCGTGATTATGGACTTGGGACTCCTGAAGTTAAAGGAGTTGCTGCCGAATCGAACCAGGAAAACTCCAAAATTATTTACACCGTAAATCCTGATGTGATGCACTTGTTTGTTGTTGTGCTAAACAAAGGAAATGCTGAAGTAGAGCCTTTAAAAGTAAGGATGTCGGACTTTAAGAAAAAGTATTTCGATTTAAAAGTATTGAGAATAAAAAGTCTGATGCTCGATAACCAGCGGGCCCTAATTACAATCGGGAATTTTGACAATGCTTCCGAGGCTGCTGACTTTATGCTGGCAGTTGAAAATGATGAATATGTCCTCTCGGGTTTGAAGCCAAACGATTATGAGGTTTTCACTATTTCAATAACCAATTATCCAATATTATACCGGGAAAAAGATGTAAAAGGGTATAAAAAGTTTTTTAAAGAAAACTATTCAGATTATTAATTTGCATTTAATTCATTAAAACATGAAACTGAAAAAAGCAAGCCCTGAAACCCAGGCACCCAACATAATTGCTTACGGAACTTCTGTAAAAGGAGATATTGAGTCGGCCGGCGATTTCAGAATTGAGGGCAGTATTACAGGAACCGTTAAGGCAAAAGGCAAGATTGTAATTGGAGAATCGGGTTCGGTTGACGGACAGCTTTTTTGCACAAATGCAGATATTTCAGGCAAAGTAAAAGCCAAACTGGAAGTTTTGGACAGCATGATTCTACGAGCCAACTCAAATTTTTCGGGTGATGTTATTACCAAAAAAATTGCTATTGAATCAGGAGCTATATTTTCAGGAAACTGCCAAATGGTAAGAAATAGCGAATCAGAAATAAAAAAACCAAAGGAATAATTTTGGAAAAAAACCAAAAAGAAAATCCACTAAAATTTTATGCCCGATATTCATCGCTTGGGCTGCAAATGGTTATTATTATACTGGCTGGGGCTTTTGGTGGCAGAGAATTGGACAAATATATTCAGTGGGAATTTCCGGTTTTCACGGTAACACTAACCATTTTATTCACTATCGGAGCTACTATTTACGGTATGAGAGAATTGTTCAAAAAGAAAAAATAATGGATCGTATTTTCATCAGGTTTATCAAGCAAATCAGTGCACTTGCAATTTTACTTATAGTTGCAAGCCTGCTTATTTTGCGCTTTGTTCCGGCTATTCCAATCACGCCTTCATTTCTTTACATCATTATTTTTATTTATGCATTTACAGTGCTGGTATTCAAAATGCTTTTAAAAGGCCAGCAAGACAAACTAAGCCGCTTTGTAAATTTATATCTGCTTGTTAATTTTGGAAAATTGGTAATTTATATCACTATCATTTTTATTTATGCCTACCTAAACCGGGCAGATGCCGTTCCTTTTATTCTAACATTTTTCGTTTATTATTTCGCGTTTACAATATTTGAAATTGCCTCACTTCTGCAAATAAAGAAATAAATTTCCCCGGAAAATTTCCATTTATCAAACTTTCCTTCAATTTAAATTCAGTCAAAATAACCATGTTGTTCACAAAATCAGCAGGTTATAATTTTTATCGCGAAATTCTTGATTGGATTTTTCAGGTATTCCATTTTCAAAGGCGATTGATGTGTAAATAATTTATATTTTTAGACCTTTAATTTCATCTATTTAGCGGATATATGATTGCCAAAGGATCATTCGAAGATTTCCTGTACATATTTATTGGTCTGATTTGGATTGGTTTTTCCATTTATAAAGCACAGCAAAAAAAGAAAGCTGCAGCTCAGGGACAAACCAGTACAAGGAAAGAAAAATCTTTCATTGAAAACCTGATGAGTGAGTTTTTAAATGAAGATACAGTAGATCCCTATGAAGTTTCTTCAGAAAAATCTGAGCTTCCAAAAGCAGATAGTTCTAAGGAAACCAGAACAAGGAAAGTATTTTCGTACGATGATTATTACGAGGAAAGCAACGGAAAGCAAGATTTTGACGTCTTTGAGAAAAAGCCTGAGAAAAGTGCATTAATTGCTGAAGAAGTAAAAGTTTATCCACGGAAACATAAAAGGAAGCCAAAGATTGATCTTCGGAAGGCAGTTATCTACTCAGAAATTCTGAATAGGAAGTATAACTGAAAAATAAAAAATAGATGTTAAAAAATGTTAACAGGTATTACTAAATATTAGTAAATTTACCGCTTTTAAAATGTAGCAGGAATTTTTGAATATAAAATTGCAGGTATGATAAGAAATTTACTTCTCACCCTTGGATTGATTGTAACAACCAGCGTTATGATGTTTGGTCAAACATCGGCTTTACAAGGAAAAGTTATTGATAAAGCCACAAAAGAACCAATCCCGTTTGCCAATATTGTGCTTGAAAACAAAGGTTCACAAGTTGGAGGAACCATGTCTGATTTCGATGGAAATTATCAGATAAAGCCTATTCCACCTGGAAACTTTGATCTGAAAGCTACCTTCGTGGGTTACAGATCTGTAACGATACAAGGGGTTATTATCGGAGCTGACAAAATCAGGTTTTTAGATATTGAAATGGAAGCTACAGCAGAAACCCTTGAAACTGTTGAAGTTATTGACTACAAAGTTCCGTTGATCGACAAGGATAAAACTGCAAGTGGTGCAACAATTACTGCTGAAGAAATTGCAAAAATGCCAAACCGGAATGCCAACGCGGTGGCAACAACAGTAGGTGGTGTATTTTCACAGGACGGAGAACGCGGTAGTGTGCGTGGTGCCCGCGATGATGCAACGGCTACCTATATAGATGGTGTTAGGGTTATCGGAAACTCATCAGTGCCACAGTCTGCTATTGAGCAGGTTGATGTTATTTTGGGTGGTGTGCCTGCACGATATGGCGATGCTACTTCAGGTATTATTAATGTAACAACCAAAGGGCCGGCCCGCCAATTTGGCGCCGGTTTAGAATTGGAAACCTCGCAATATCTTGATGATTTCGGTCACAATAGGGTTGGGTTTAATATTATGGGTCCCTTGATTAAAGGGAAAAACACAAATAATACCTCTTTGCTCGGTTTCTTTATAGCTGGTGATATGAACTTTAACAAGGACGGTAACCCAACAGCTATAGGCTACGCGGTTCCCAACGATGAGACTCTAAATTATATTGAGCAAAATCCTCTTCGGCCTTCAGGATCTGGTACCGGAACTTTTCTTAATGCTGAGTATCTTACAACTGATGACCTTGAATTTGTTACTGTTTCGCCAAACACTTCTACTCAAAACTATAATTTTTTGGGTAACATTAATATTCGTACTACTGAAACAATAAACCTCACTATTGGTGGTAGTTACAATTACCTGAAAAGAAATGCATATAATTATTCTGCCACTCTTGCCAATTCAGATAAAAACACTGTTATTACGAATTCAAATTATAGGGGATATGTAAAGTTTTCGCAACGTTTCCCAGGGTCGGAAAACCTTTCTACATTCAAAAACTTCTTTTACAACATTCAGTTTGACTACACTAAAGATAAAGGTGATTTTGGCGACCCATATCATTCAGATGATTTGTTCAAATATGGCTATTTGGGGAAATTCACAACCTATATTCAGCCTACTTATGAATTGGGAAATGACACCGTAGATGGAAAATTATACACCAATGTGTGGTTATTGAATTCATGGAATTATGATACTTTGGTAACCTGGGAAGCTTTCGATATAAATCCTCTTGTTGCTCAATATACCAATAATTATTATGAAATATACGAAGGCCAGCCGGAAGGGCACTATCAAAACCTTGATGAGATTTTCCTTGGCGGCGGATTGGTGAATGGTAGTACTCCTCCTTCTATATATACTTTATATCAAACTCCGGGTACAAACCAATCAGGCTACGGATATTATGACAATGAACAATATAATATCAGGGTAGATGCTTCACTTGATATTGGAAATCATGCTATCAAATTAGGTTTTCAATATGAGCAAAGGGTTTATAACTTTATAAATTATGCTCCCACAGGTTTATGGAACCTGATGCGTGGATTGACTAATTTCCATATCCAGGAATTGGATAAGGATAATCCTGTACTGGTTTCTTACGATGGGCGGGTTGATACCATTTTGTATTACAGAAATTATGATGAAGGCTCACAGAGAACTTTCGATGAAAACCTGAGAATAATGATGGGTCTTCCGGTAGATGGGCTTGATTATATTGAAACCGATTCCTATGATTATAACAATAATACCATGGTGTATTATGATAAGGACGGAGTTCAGCACACTGCCACTTTAAGCGGTGATTTGAATATAGGTATGTTTTCACCAGATGAACTTTGGAATAATGGTACAAACTCCTATATTAATTACTCAGGCTATTCTTACACCGGGCAAAAGCTGACAAGCCAGCCTACATTTTCAGATTTCTTTTATGAACAAGATGAAAATGGCATGTACACAAGGCCTGTAGGAGCTTTTAGACCAATTTATATTGCAGGTTATATCCAGGATCAATTTGCTTTTAAAGATTTGATTTTCAATATAGGTGTTCGTGTTGACCGTTATGATGCAAACCAGGAAGTATTGGTTGACCCATTTGTTTTGTACCCTGCAGAAACTGTTTCGATGGTAAATGAATTACAGGGACATGATGTTTATCACCCTTCAAACATGGGCTCCGACTATGTGGTTTATGTTGACCGTGTGAATGACCCAACCCGCATTGTCGGATATCGTAATGAATATGTATGGTACAATGCTGCTGGTATTGAAATATTTGACCCTTATGCACTTGACGTTGGATATGGTATTTCGCCCATGTTGCAGGATCCTACGCAGCACCAGGTATCTGAAGGTTCATTTAAAGACTACGATCCACAGATAAATGTAATGCCCAGGATTTCATTCTCTTTTCCAATTTCTGATGAGGCTCTTTTCTTCGCACATTATGATGTGTTAACTCAAAGACCTACCAGCAACGTATTCACCAGCCCCGCAACCTGGTATTTCTTCGATAATATTGGAACAACAATCAATAATCCTTCGCTTTTCCCCTCAAAAACAATTGACTATGAAATTGGTTTTACACAAAGGGTTTCGATGGCGTCATCTATCACTTTTACAACTTTCTATCGTGAAATGCGTAACATGATCCAGATCTATCGTTTTAACGGGGCTTATCCGAAAGATTATACCTCTTATAATAATATTGACTTTGGAACAGTAAAAGGTTTGACTGCTGAGTACGACCTTCGCCGTACAAAGAATTTAAGATTAAGAGCAGCCTACACATTACAGTTTGCTGATGCAACAGGTGCTTCAACTACAACTGCAGCTTCCCTGGTTGCTGCCGGTTTACCTAACTTAAGGTCAACCTACCCATTACCATGGGACAGGCGTCATGCATTTAATATCGTATTTGATTTCCGTTGGGCAGGTGGCAAAGAGTATAATGGCCCGCGCACTAACCGTAAAAACGGTAAAGCACCGATTGACTGGCTTAGCAACACTGGCTTCAGCTTAACACTGAATGGCGGTTCAGGAACTCCTTACACGGCGTCCCGTAACGTGCTTTCACCACTTTCAGGCGGTAACTATTTGCTGAAAGGAACTTATGATGGATCAAGGCTCCCATGGCAATTCAGGACTGACTTGAGAGTTGATAAGGATATCTATTTCAGATCAGCTACCAAAGGTGATAATGTGAAAACATTTTATATGAATGTTTATCTTCAGGTATTGAACCTGCTTGATACCAAGAACGTAATCAACGTTTATCCATACACAGGTAACCCAAATGATGATGGTTATTTGTCAGCACCGGAATGGCAACGGCAAATTAACAACCAGCTTGATCCAACATCATACAGGGATTTATACAGCATTTTTGTTAACAACCCTAATAATTACAGTACTCCCCGCATGATAAGATTAGGCTTGATGTTTAATTTTTAAAGGGAATAGGATTTATCAGCATAATAATAACAACGAAAGAAAATAGAGACCATTATGAATAATATCAGTCGAGTTTTAGTAATCGTATTAATTTCGGCCATGTTTGTGAGCGTTTTGCAGGCGGAAGAATATAAGTACGAAGATGGGAAAAAACAAGGCTCAAGCCTGAAGGAAACAACTGCAGGTTGTTCTCCTGCGTCAGGTTACGATTGGCTTGATGTTAACAATGTCAGAGCCAGGATTAACACCGGTGGCGACATGTGGTGGGATTTACCCGGTGGAATTGGAGCCAAATATTTTATTCCCAAAGCCGGTAGTGCTACCTCAATGTTTTCAGGTGCCTTATGGATTGGCGGCCTCGATATTAACAACCAGCTAAAACTGGCAGCACAGAGATACAGGCAAGTAGGTATTGACTATTGGACTGGTCCTTTAACCATAGAAGGTTTTGCCGCAGTTGATGAAACCACCTGTGCTAATTATGACAGGTTTTTCAAAATTACCAGAGCAATGGTTGATGACTTTATATCTCATTGTAATCCGGAAACAGGTATTTTCGAACCTAGCGAAGATTATCAGATACCAAGTGAAATTACCGGCTGGCCTGCCAATGGTGATATTTCAAAAAACCAAAGTTATTATCTGGCACCTTTCTATGATAATAATGGTGATGGTGAATATAATCCTTACGATGGCGATTATCCATATTACGATATTACCAACGAACTTTGTCATACTGATATTCCTACCGCTGAAGAAGAGTATGAAGGTACTGTTACTGGCAGTATCCTGGCTGACCAGGTAATTAAAGGCGACCAAACACTATGGTGGGTTTTTAACGACAAAGGAAACATACATACTGAAACCGGCGGTTCTTCAATTGGATTGGAAATCAGGGCACAGGCTTTTGGTTTTGCTACCAACGATGTTATCAATAACATGACATTTTATAGTTATGAAATTATCAACCGTTCTACTTTTGAGTTAAGAGGGACTTTCTTCTGCCCCTGGGTTGATACTGACCTGGGTTATGCTCAGGATGACTTTGTTGGCTGTGATGTTGGCCGTGGATTAGGATATTGCTATAATGGAAAAGATATTGATGGAAATGGTGAGGTAGAATCCTATGGCGCACAACCTCCTGCTATCGGAGTTGACTTTTTCCAGGGCCCATATATGGATCCAGACGGGTTTGACAACCCGGGCTTTGGTGGTTCAGGTGATGGCCCCCGCTTTTACGACGACCCTTCAACTAATTATGATGAAAGATGTGAAATTGTAACTTTGGATGGTCTGGTTATCAATATGCCATTACCTGGTGGAGGAACTACAACTACAAGGGTTGTTTCTGCTGCCATCAATGGTGTAAATTTTGGAAATGGTATTGTAGATGACGAACGTTTCGGAATGAGAAGGTTTGTTTATCATAACAACAGTTCAGGTGTTACCGGAGACCCTCAAATTGCACCCCAGTATTATAATTACCTGAGGGCAATATGGAAAGATAATACCAAAATGAAATTTGGTGGAACAGGCCACCTTTCAGGCCAGGGTACTACCGACATGGATTGTGACTTTATGTTCCCGGGCGATAGCGACCCATGTAACTGGGGAACAAACGGTCAGCCACCACCAGCAGGGTGGAACCAGGATGGTAAATACTGGACTGAAGAAACCGGAAATAATGGACAACCCAACCCACCTGCTGACAGGCGCTTCATGCAGTCTGCCGGGCCTTTTACACTAAAACCGGGTGCTGTTAATTATATTACCGTTGGTATTCCATGGGCAAGGGCACAATCAGGTGGTGCTTATGAATCAGTAGAATTATTGCGTGTGGTGGATGACAAATGCCAGGCACTGTTCGATAACTGCTTTAAAGTTATTGATGGACCCACCGCTCCTGATTTAGTATTTACAGAACTTGATAAACAGATTATCGTCTATATCACGAATCTACCAACTTCCAATAATTACCAGGAAAAATATGCAGAATACGACCCTAACATTATTCAACCCCTTCCTGGTGGAAAAGATGGCGAAAGAAGTGATTCAATGTATGTTTTTGAAGGATACCAGATTTTCCAATTGGCCAACGACGAAGTTAGTATCGAAAGTATTCATGATCCAGACCTTGCAAGAATAGTAGCCCAGTTTGATGTAAAAAATGGTGTCACCAACCTGGTGAATTATTATTACGACGAATCGCTTCAGGCAAACGTTCCCGTTCTTGAGGTAGTTGGTAGTGATAATGGTATTTCACACTCATTTGTCCTTTTGCAAGATGCTTTTGCCAGCGGTGATGTAAGTTTAGTGAATAACAAAACCTACTATTACCTAGCAGTAGCTTATGCATACAATAATTATTTACAATATTCACCTGGTCCTGATGGATACCTGGGGCAAACAAAACCTTACCTATCGGGAAGAAAGAATATTGGCGACAAAACAAATGGCGGGAAACCTTATGAAGTAACTCCCCATAAAATTGTTAACGGAACTATTTTAAATAGTTCTTACGGAAATAGTCCTCAGATGACTCGTATTGCAGGATATGGTAATGGCGGTATGGTTTTAGACCTGACTGAAGAAACTGTAGATGAAATTATGTCCAAACCTCCGGCAGGACCTGATAACTTGTTTGGTTCACCAACTTATCCAATTGCATACAACCCTACTTATGTGCTGCAGGGTGGCCCTCTAAACATTAAAGTAGTTGACCCGCTTACTGTTAGCGGAGCCAATTATACTTGGTGGCTTGATACTTTAGTCCGTCAAAGAATTGGTGTAGATGTTGATGATCCTGCTGTTCTTGGTGATACTACCAGCCTGTATGTTTCCAACTGGTATTTTCAAAATAATGATACTAAAGAATTAAGAAAAAGCGATACTTCTATAGTAATGAACTATGAGCAATTGTTCCTCGACCTGGGCCTTTCAGTTGATGTATTACAGTCCTACCAACCCGGACCTATTCCGGTTGGTAAAGTTTACAATAGCGGAACAAATACCTGGAATACCTACACATCAATATTGAGCAGTAATAATGGTTTGTTGCAGGCAAATATAACTTACAGCGACAGCTCACTTCAATGGCTTAGTGGAGTTCAGGATTCTGACGAACCAGCAAGCCCGCTGAACTGGATTCGTTCAGGAACTGTGAAGGATGATAATAACACTAGGTTAAATGACTGGATGATGGGTGGCAATTTTGACTCTCCCTGGGATCCGGGTCAGGCTTATGAAAAAATTCTTGGTGGAATTTGGGCTCCATATTCTTTGACAGCTTATGGAAACAATTTTGGTCAAGGATCTATTCAAAGCACTGTAGGGCCAGCATTTAGTTTTGATTCCAAATTAACAAACCCAATGAGCGATATTGCCAGTGTTGATATTGTGTTTACAAGCGATAAAACACTCTGGACAAGAGCACCTGTTCTCGAAATGGGATTTGATAAAGCACTTACTGAAGGTGGTGTATATCGTTTTGCCTTACGTGATGCACCATCGGTTGACAAGAACGGAAATCCTGCAACCAAAGGTGATGGGCCAAGCGAAAACCCCAACAATGCAAATTACATTAGCGATCATGGTATGGGATGGTTCCCTGGTTATGCAATAAATGTTGAAACCGGAGAAAGACTCAATATTATGTTTGGTGAAGATTCTTACCTGGTTGCACAAAATGGACGCGATATGCTTTTCAACCCACCACCGCGAGATATCGAACTCGAAACACAGTTTGAAGACAACAATATCTGGAGCGGTACACCTCCAAACAGGGTTCCTGTTTTAGGTGGAAAACATTATGTGTACATTATGAAACATGGTTCATACACAGTATCGAACGGTGGCTTAAATGTTACATTTAATTCACCAGCCTATGATGCAGGAAGAACAGCTGTTACAACCTTGGACACCTTATTTTCACAACCATTGACATTTTTAACAAATTACTTTTTCTCGAATGTTATGTATGTTGGGATTCCAATGGGAGTGGTTGGCCAGGAGTGGCTTTCAAATGACGCTAAAATTAGGATTAGAATCAATAAGCCTTACAAGAGAGGTTATTCATCAGTTCCGCTCGATACTGTTTATCCGGGAATGGATGTAAACAATTATTATCCAATGTACACCTTCTCAACTGACGGCATTGGGTCTGAATACAATAATCCCTCAAAGCAAACAAGCGACCTGGATTTGATACAGGCAGTACCAAATCCTTATTACGCTTATTCAGCTTATGAAAATAACGCGTTGGATACCAGAATAAAAATTACCAACTTGCCAATAAAATGTACTATTACTGTTTATAATATCAGCGGTACAAAAGTCAGGCAGCTTACTAAAGATTCACCCGAAACAGCAATAGAATGGGATTTGAAGAATTTTGCGTCCGTGCCTATTTCGGGAGGTATGTATTATATTCATGTACAATCCGATGCTGGAGAAGCGATTATTAAATGGCTATGTGTAATGCGTGTACCAGATTTAAATACTTTTTAATCCAGTAAAACCAATCAGAATTCAAGAAATAAATCATATAGAATATGAAACATCTTTATAAACATCTGATAGTTGTGGTGCTTTCTGCAACCTTTATAATGTCCGGGATGGCAGGATTTGCCGGAAATAAGGACAGGGCAGGGCAGGCAGGTGCTTCAGAATTGTTAATTAATCCATGGACAAGAACCAGTGGATGGGGTGGAGCCAACATGGCCAAGCTTAGCGGTGTCGAAGCCCTTTGGGGTAATGTTGCAGGAGCAGCCTACAAAACATCTACACAAGTTGAATTTGCCTATACAGATTGGCTTAAAGGTACCGGAACTACAGTAATGGCACTTGGCTTCGTAACTAATGTTGGCGAAGGTGGTGCCTTGGGTATCCAGGTTATGTCGATGAGTTTTGGTGAAATTGAAATTACCACAACCGACAGTCCGGATGGTGGCGTTGGGACTTATAAACCTAACTTAATGAATGTTGCCATTTCCTATTCGAAAGCTTTCTCCAATAACATTTATGCCGGGTTCCTTATTAAAGGAGTTTCCGAGTCAATGTCTGACGTAAATGCTTTTGGAATTGCCCTCGATATAGGTATCCAATATGTTACCGGCGAGAACGATCAATTAGCATTTGGTATTTCACTTAAAAACGTTGGCCCTAAAATGAAGTTCTCCGGTGACGGTTTGTCGTTAAGAGCCTTCATTCCGGGACAAGAAACATTATTTACCCTGGAACAGCGTTCAATGGCTTTTGAAATGCCAGCCCAGTTAAACATTGGAGCTGCCTATGATTTTTTAATGAAAAATGATATGAAATTTACCCTGGCGGGAAATTTCACTTCCAACTCATTCACCCAGGATCAGTTCGCTTTGGGCCTTGAATATAATTTCAAAGATATATTCATGTTGCGCGGAGGTTATACCTTTGAAAGCGGCATGTGGGATCCTTACACTTCATACAACAATACCAATGTTAGCAATGGCTTGAGCGCCGGGGTTAGTGTTGCCTTACCATTGAATAAAGAAAAAGGTTCTTTCATCAGCATTGATTATGCTTTCAGGGAAACCATCAGTTTTAACAATAACCATACTATCGGTATAATATTTAATTTTTAAAGTCTGTTTTGACTGCAAGGTAAAAAGTCCTTATCTTTGCAGCCTACAAAAAGACCCTTAATCAACATTAGGGGTCTTTTCGTCTTATTTAAGGAATACAAAAATCACTAAAAATGTCTGAAGCAAAGTATTTTACAGAAGAAGGATTGAAGAAATTGCAAGATGAACTTGAACAACTTACTTCAGTTGAAAGGCCTAAAATTTCACAACAAATAGCCGAAGCACGCGACAAGGGAGACTTGTCGGAAAATGCAGAATATGACGCTGCCAAGGAAGCGCAGGGTATGCTTGAAATGCGCATCTCGAAGTTGCAGGACAAAATTATCAATGCCCGCATAATTGATGAGTCGAAAATGGACAGCTCCAAAGTTTTGATTCTCTCAACCGTTACAATTAAAAACCTGAAGAATAATTCATCCATGCAGTATATGCTGGTCCCAGAAGAGGAATCAGATATTAAAAAAGGAAAACTTTCGGTAGAATCACCAATTGCGAAAGGATTACTGGGCAAAAAGGTTGGTGATAAAGTGGATGTGCAGGTACCTGCAGGTATAATTCCATTCGAAATAATTGCAGTTAGCCGATAAGATTCTTTACAAAGAATTCGAATCCGGTGTTCGCGCCGGATTTTTTTTTGTTCCAATTCAAAATAAAGTTGTTTAATTTTGAGTAAAATTTTAAACTATGGCAACAATTTTTTCTAAAATCATTCAAGGCGAAATTCCTTCCTATAAAGTAGCCGAATCAAAAGATTTCTATGCTTTTCTCGATATTAACCCCTTGGCAAAAGGCCATACACTGCTTGTTCCCAAAAAAGAAGTCGATTATATTTTTGATTTGGATGAAAACACTTACAAAGAATTATTCGGCTTCGCCAAAAAAGTAGCTAAAGCAATTGACAAATCTATTCCCTGTAAAAGGGTTGGTGTCATTGTTTTTGGCCTCGATGTTCCGCACGCCCATATTCATTTGATTCCAATCAACCAGTCATCCGACATGAATTTCAATTCTCCAAAACTGAAACTTTCAAGCGATGAAATGGCTGAAATTGCTAAGAAAATCAATAAATCTTTTGTTGAGAATTAGAACAGAAAATTAATAAGCCCGCTCGCTTTTACCTTCAATATAATTGATAAACGACTGGTTCACAACCTTATTTCCGCCAGGAGTTGGATAATCGCCCGTAAAGTACCAATCACCAGTATGATGAGGTATGGCTGCATGCAGATCTTCAATGCTTTGGTAAATTATTTTTACTTCAGATTTAATATCTTTTTCTGTTACCAAACTGGCAATCATATCTGAAATTTGTTGTGCCGTGAAGGGTTTATAAATCAGCTTCACA
>DATCTB010000205.1:0-3044 GCA_036568185.1 Bacteroidales bacterium
TCAATTCCAGGATGTTTCCTTTACGGCAATTGAAATTACGCCTGATGGCGGATTAAAATCAACGGCAGAATTTGATTGTGTAGATAATACACCTAATTATGCCCATTTTACAATTGCTGGAATTACAGATCCTTTTGATGCTGCATTGTTCGAACTTGATGGTGTATTGTACACCCAGGCTATCAAATTGCCAGTTCAAACTGATGATTATTGCGTAACGCAATTTTTCCTTTATGATGATGTAAACGATAATGGCGAGTTTGATGATGGTGTAGATGTAATTGTCTATGCAACTCCAAATGATGGCTCACATTATGGTGCTTATGTAACTAATGGAATCGAATATTGCTTTCCGGTAACAGCCTTTACAAAAGCCCAGCTTGAAATTGAAGTACTTTGCTTTGAAGAAGCAGATTATACAGATTTTGGTTTTGACTGGTTTGCAGTTACTGAAATCGTTGTAAGACAATTCTGTTTCTTTGGTGATATCTGTATTACCGATGAAAATGCTGCCGCTTTTGCAGGCTCAATCTATGCCGCAGATGGTTTGGATCCTGATGAAGAAGCTGTTTTCAGAGTAATCGTTAAAGACGGTGACGATGAAGTTCCTTATTCACCATTTGATAATGAAGATATTTATGGCCAGGGCAAAGCTTTATGCGTTGATTATCCTGACAACCTGAGTGAAGTTAATAATTTCACTTTTGAGTTACAAGTTTGGCAACCAGACGGAAATGGTGGTTTCTACTGGCAGACTTATACAACTTTTACGTCAACTGATGCTGGTAATTTATTTTATGGTACTGAAGACTTAGGAGATAATACAAATGTGACTTCGTTTGCAGTTGGAGATTGTTCACCTGATTCATATCCAATTTTTACATGGTTGCCTGCACCTCCACCTCCAACTAATTGGGAAACTTTTTATATCAGAAATACTAATGGCTCAATCACAGCTCCTTGGGATTCTGATATTGTTTTAACGGAAAATGCTGGCGGAGATGGTTTTAGTGCAGCTACACCACAAGGGGGACAAAAAGTAGGTTATGGAACAAGTGCATTTGATGGTGTAAAAGTAAATACTATTGAGCAAGTGAATTTTGATAAACTAAGCGGAAGCCCTAATGCACCTATACCATACCTTAATTTTTGGGTTACTGATGGGGTAAATTATGCTGTAATTGCATGTGGAGCTACTGATTATCGTGCACAAAATTTATTAATACTTAATGAATGGCCAGTTTATGAATATAATACTGCTGTAGACTTAGATTGGCTTTTTGATGCAGGAGATGGTAGCGCAGGTCCTAATTGGAGCGGCCATCAATTATTACTGAATGGTGTTCCAGCAACATTGGGAGATTTAGGAAATGATATAGTTCTATTCGCTGGCCCTGATTATTCTTCCCCTGGCATTGGAACAGGCGCGCCTCGTGGTGGTTTTGGTTTCAATATTATTTTTGGAGATACCCAATCAAATTATATTGGATCTTATCAAATTGGTAATCTATCAGTTACAATTGATGGGGTAACATATCCTGCAACTAATTAAAATATAAATAACAATCAAAAGGAACTGCGTTAAGCCGTTCCTAAAAAAACGATAGAATTCTTATGAGACTTAATTAAGTGTCTAAACTAAAAAAAGAGAAAACCCTGGAAGTGGAGAAATCCACTTCCGGGAAAATCTCAAAAATCTTAACTAATTTAAAAAATAACAAAATGAAAAAGTTCCTGTTTGTATTACTGGCCGCATTTATGGTGATAAGTTGCCAGAAAAAAGAAGTGGAAACCAACCCGGTAACGCAGGAAGTTTCCTTTCAAGCACTTGAAATTACTCCTAATTCCGGTTTAAAATCAACCGCTGAATGGGAATGTAAAGACCTTGCTCCTACCAATGCGCACATTGTAATTAACAATGTACCTTACAATCCTGCACTTTTTGAACTGGATGGTGTTTTATACACCCAGGCAATCAAATTACCTGTTCAGGATAATCCTTATTGTGTTTCAGAATTTTTCCTGTTTGTAGATAGCGGCGATGGTATTTACCAGCAAGGAGAAGAAATAGTTTATGGAACACCCAACGACCAGTCTGACTATGAAGTGTATATCACTGAAGCCTACCAATTGCCTTATTGCTTTACTGTTGAAGCATTTAAGAAAGCAGAAATTCCTATTGAAGTATTGTGTTACCAGGATGCCCAATATGATAGTTTTGGCTTCGACTGGTTCCAGATTACTGAAATAGTTATACGTGAACTTTGTTTCTTTGGTGATATCTGCTTTGTTGATCCACCTCCAATTTCTGACTGGTGGAATTCGCTTTATGCCCTGCAACAAAATGGAATCCAGGTAGACATGCCTGCCATCTTTTTTATTGATATACAAGATGAAGACGGAAATTCTATACCCTATTCACCATGGAGTAATCAAGGACGTTTTGGTAATGTAGGCAATAACGGTGAAGGTGCTCCGCTTTGCGTAGCTTATCCTGATAACCTGATGTTGGATAATGAAGTATTTACAATGGATTTGTATGTGTATGGGCCAGTAGATGGGGGTGGTTTTGGCTACTCACTTTACGACACATGGATTATTGTTGATGATGTGATTTATAATACTGATAATCCTGCGACTATAAATGAAAATACTCCTATCTTGCCTATTGGAGAATATGGGATATATGAGTTTGTTGTGGGCGACTGTGTGAATAACCCACCGGATATTTATTTTCCGCCATTGGATCCAGATGATCCGCCAACTCCAATTGATGAAAGTTGTGAAACGTCATTTGCTTACAATCAGAACGGAATTGATGGTCAAACAAGGTATTGTTTCCTAACTTTGAAAAAATCTGATGCTTCTTACAATCCTGCAGGACCTGCAAACAAAAATTTTAACCGATGGGGTTGGACTAATCAACTTTTAGTTAAGGGCACCTATAATTTTGGAATTTATGCGGCTGCCGGGCAATGCGACTTAACAAAAGGTACTTTAGTAGGTTCATTAAATGTTGATTACCAAAGTAACGGAAATGTAGT
>DATCTB010000206.1:0-2726 GCA_036568185.1 Bacteroidales bacterium
CCATTCAGTTGTCATTCGGTTGTCATTCAATGGTCATTCAGTTGCCTTTTGGGAACAGTTTAATTGCGAGGAGTCTTCGACGAAGCAATCTCATCTTATAAAAAAAGGAAACTAAATAAAGAAAAGCGCAACACCTGCCACAGCGATAACAGCCCCCAAAATCTCTTTCCAGTTTACTTTTTCATGAAAAAGAAGAATTGCCGGGGCAATGATTAGAACCGGGACGATGGACATGATGGTGGCTGCAATTCCAGCTTGTGTATTTTGAATGGCAATCAGAGAAAAAGAAACTCCAAGGAATGGCCCAAAAACAGAGCCTAAAGCGATACGTTTCATGGCTGAGCCGTTTTGTATGGCAGAGCGTGTCATTTGGTAACGGTTGTGCCTGCCAATGATAAGCACGATAATTGCAAAGCCAATCATGCCCGTTATTACCCTGATTTGAGAAGCTGCAATGGCATCATAATCGCCCATCCCTTTTTTACTTAAAACCAATCCGACTCCTTGCCCAATTGCCCCGCCAAATGCGAGCAGTATTCCTTTTAAGCTGTAGCTTGTGGTTAATTTTCGCGTTTTTTTAGAGTTTTCTTCTTTCTTTTCACGCTTTAAAATAACAATAGAAATGCCGGTAAGTGTAACCACCATGCCCACCACATTCATCATACTCATCACTTCACCCAGCCACCACCAGCCTACAAATGCAGTAATAGGGGGCGCCAATGCCATGATGAGCATGGAAATTCGCGCACCAATAACAACAAATGCCTGGAATAATAACCAATCGCCAATGACAAAGCCCACCAGCCCTGAAAGTGCCAGCCAGCCCCAGCGTTCAGCTCCGGCATCGAGTGGAAGGAAAGTGCCTATCCTGTAATAGCTGATGGTTCCGTAAATGAAAAAAGCAATAACTAACCTGATTAAGTTTACTTGCAGTGAACCCACTTTTTTTCCAGCAGATTCAAATGAAAGGCTTGTAACTGTCCAGAAAACTGCCGTTAGCAAGGCTGCAAATTCACCAAAATATTGTCCCAATTTGGAATTATTTAAGAAGGCGCGAAGGTATTGATTTTATGAATTAGCCCACGGTTTAAACCGTGGGCTAAAATGAATTTTCTAAAAACTTCTGAAGTTTGAGTTATTAATCATTAGAAACAATTAAACAATTTCCTTAAACTATTAACTAATTACTACTAACCAATATTCCCTACCTTTGCCCTTCATCAAAATTTCCAACATGGGCCAACAAAAAAAACTATTCCTACTCGATGCTATGGCGCTCATTTACAGGGCTTATTTTGCTTTTTCAAAAAACCCCCGCATCAACTCCAAAGGCATGAATACTTCTGCAATTTTTGGCTTTGCCAATTCTTTGTATGATATAATAAAGAATGAAAAACCCAGCCACCTGGGCGTTGCATTCGATACGCATGCACCCACGCTTCGGCACGATGATTTTACGGAATACAAGGCTAACCGTGAACAAATGCCCGAGGATTTGGCTGCCAGCATTCCTTATATTAAGGAGTTGCTTGATGGATTTAATATTCCTGTTCTTTTTGTGGATGGTTACGAAGCAGACGATGTGATTGGGACTTTGGCAAAAGAGGCTGAAAAGGAAGGTTTTCAAACTTTTATGATGACTCCCGACAAGGATTTTGGGCAATTGGTTTCTGAAAATATTTTTATGTATAAACCAGCTAAATTTGGCAACAAAGCCGAGGTTTGGGGAGTGAAAGAAGTATGTACCCGTTATGGCATCAAGCGGCCTGAACAGTTGATTGATATTTTGGGTTTGTGGGGCGATGCGTCCGATAATATCCCCGGTGTGCCCGGAATTGGCGAAAAGCGCGCTATTGAGTTGATTCAGCAATTTGATTCGATTGATAATGTGTTGAAAAATACGGACAAGCTGAAAGGCAAAATGAAGGAGAACCTGGAAGAATTTGCAGGGCAGGCCCGGCAGTCTAGAGATTTGGCAACTATTATTTTGAATGTCCCCATTGTATTTAATGAAAAGGATTTGGAACTGAATGAGCCCAATCCGGAAGCCCTGAAAAAGTTGTTTGATGAACTCGAATTCAGGCAGTTTGCCCAACGGGTTTTTACAGATTTATCTTTAAATAATGAAGATAAACCAGAAATTGCCCAGCCGGAATTATTTGGGGAAAATGAAATTGAGATAACTGTAAAGCCTGAACCTTCGGGCATGGCGACTATTCAGGATAATCAGCATCAGTATCATTTAGTTGAAACGGAAGAAAAAGCTAAAGCATTGGCAAAACTGCTTTCAGCTCAAAAAGAATTTTGTTTCGATACAGAAACCACAGGGCTGGATGCCAATGATTCTGAGTTGGTAGGCATGTCGTTTGCTTTTAAGCCTGGCGAGGCTTGGTATGTTCCCGTAAGTGCCAATTACCACGAAGCGCAGAAAATGACGAACATTTTCAAAGCGGTTTTTGAAAACAAAAAAATCAATAAAATCGGGCAGAACATCAAGTTTGATATGTCCATTTTGAAGTGGTACGATATTACCGTTGCCGGGAAAATTTTCGATACCATGATTGCCCATTACCTGCTGCAACCCGACCAGCGCCATGGCATGGATTACCTGTCTGAAACATACCTGGGTTATAAACCGGTAAGCATTGAAACTTTGATAGGTAAAAAAGGCAAAAACCAACTCAGCATGCGCGCTGTAGATTTGGAAATTATTAAAGAATATGCTG
>DATCTB010000207.1:0-2282 GCA_036568185.1 Bacteroidales bacterium
GCCGTTGAAAATTTTATGCCGGCAATGTTCCGAATTTATTTGTGCAAAACCATAAATTTCTGAGTCGCTCAGTTTTCTTCCGATTTTTTTTGAAACTTCCTGCAAATAACCCACCTCATCTTCGCTCAAAGCAAGGCCTTCTTTAACATTAAATTGCTGGATATCATCAATCAATTGCAAGGGAGCAGGAGAATCAGGGATGTGAAAAACATCCTGGTCAAGCCCTTTGTAAAGGCGTTGCAGCATTGGATCGAACTTGGGATGGTCGGTTTCAACCAGATTAAACTGCTCTATTCTCGAAATTCCCTGAATGCCCATGTTTTGGGTAATTTCAACCGCATTGGTACTCCAGGGCGTTATCATTTCCTTGCGTGGACCTATAAAAAACCCGTCCACTTTATTGGCCTGAATATGTTCGGCATTGCCAAAAAGCCAACTTAATTTTTGGTGATCAGTTTCCGTTATTTCTTTACCGGATTGGACTGAATAATAAGTAGTTTGACTGAGGTGATAAAAGTGTACCATATCCGGATATTTTATTTATCAATTAGAAAATGCAAAGATATAAAAGCCATGCTGACTGCCCAATGATTTACAAGAATTTAGAAAATCTTGAGGCTAAAAAGAGTTCAATCAGATATCTCGCTCTGAGACTCCGTAAGCTTCATCAGGTTCATGATTACCAAGTGGCTCTAGATGCACGAGGACATCGTACAGGTTTGGTATAAGTTTTTTAAGCTGAACCTCGACTTCTACTCCAATTTTGTGTGCTTCATCCAACGAAACCGTGCCATCCACTTCAATATCCAATGCCACCAAAAAAAGATGCCCCATTTTTCTAACCCTTATCCTGTGGGGGTTGTGCGCTCCTTCAACAGAATTGACCAGGTTAATTATTTTTTGGTAAATACCTTTATCATCCACTCCATCCATCATTTCGCGGTTGGTTTGCATAAAAATCCTAAACGCGATAAACATGATATAAACACTCACAAGCAAAGCGGCAATTTTATCTATAACAGGCATTTCAAATACAAATGTAAATACAAGCCCGGCCAGCACAGTAAATGAGATAACAACATCGTTCTGCATATTTCGTGCATTGGCAATAAGCATTGCGCTATCAACAGATTTACCCACTTTTCTTAAGTAAAATGCAAGCAAGTATTTTCCAAAAATTGAAATAATAATTACATACACCGCAATTTTCGAAGGCATCTCGCTATCAACATGGTTAATCAGGCTACCGGCGGATGTGAGTGCGAGCTGTGCTCCCGCGAAGAAAATAATAAACGCAAGCGCTTTGGTAGCAACGGTGTCAGCTTTTACATATCCATATGGAAATTTCATATTTGGAGGACGGGCAACAACGTGAGCTGTGTAAAGGGTAATAAGGGAAGTGATGATATCGCTGGCAGAATCAACCCCATCGGCAACAACGGCAAGGCTTCCGGCGGCAAGCCCAACAACTATTTTCAGAACGGAAAGCAAGGCATTTCCACCAACACTGATTTGTGAAGCACGAATTATTCTTTTTTCGCGTATACCAATTGCCATGAATCAAAATTGAACACTCCAAAAATAACAAAAGCCACCGGATTTGGCAGCTTTTATTTAAGTCCATATCATTTCAACAAACAAAGTAAAATGTTTCTATTTACTTAATAAAGCGTATACTTTTCACAAATACTTTGTAGTTCAGCCAGGTTAATTATTCGAATCGATTTTCCTTCAAGCTGAATGATAGCGCTTCTTTCAAGTTCCGCAAGAGTCCTGATAACGGTTTCATAAGTCGTTCCTGCCAAACTGGAAATATCTTTTCGTGACGGAGTATAATTGATGAGTGTTTTATCCTTACTGTCGAAGCCAAATGAATTTATAATTGTAAGCAAAGCAAAAGAGACCTTTTCAAATGCTGTCATATTCGATTGCAGTTTCATGCGCGTCTCGGAAGCTTTTAATTGATCTGCAAAAAACTTTACCAAATAAAGCGCCATGTCTGGATTTGCCTTTACGGCTTTATAAAAAATATCAATAGGAATTAAAGTAACCTGCGACTCTTCCAGCGTTATTGCGCTAACCGGATAAATCATATTGCCACCTAATCCATGGTAACCCAAAATTTGTTCTCGTTTCGCAAAACTGATCAATCGTTCTTTCCCCTTTCCGTAATTACTTACTATTTTTATTTTACCTGAATAAATTTCATAAATTCCGGTAACCGGGTCACCTTCAGAAAAAATGGTGGCACCAGCCGGGTAATCCGTGGTAATTTTATTGAA
>DATCTB010000208.1:0-2737 GCA_036568185.1 Bacteroidales bacterium
AGTACTAATTGACAGAAAGCTACCATTCTTTAACGAGCAACTGTTTTTCAATATTAATACAGCAAATCAGATAAAATAGAGGGGTTTTTTACCAAACCGGAATTACACATTTCAAACTACTCTTATTAATTAAGGAGTCAAAATTTTCCAGGCTTTGAAGCATGACCTGGGAATTATCATCATGACAAGTAAGGCAGGCGCCAACCGTTAAGATGCTTTTTTGTTCTTCAACTGAGAATGGTTTTACGTCAGTCCTTGTTGATACCTCTCCTTTTCTATCTTGTAAAAATCCTATCCAGGCATCTTCGGGCAACCCGTCATATTTATTATTTTGAAAAGAAGGTTCAAAGCTCCATTTTCCGTTTTCTTTGGAAAATTCCAGTTTACCTTTTCCATAACCCAAAGCAACCGGGTTGTTGTGGCATGATTTGCAATCTCTTCCTTTTGTTGCAGTTGTATGTGGCTCAGATGGCGCAAACAATCTTTTGAAAATCAAAGAGTCATGTTCTGATTTGGTAAACCCACTAACATCAATAGTTAGTACCATTCCTGGAACAACGGGAATAATGCTTTTAAATTCGCCATTTTCAGTATCAGAAATCCGTTTCCCAAGTGCCGGGGCATGGGCGTTGTATTCGCCAATAAATTCAACCCAGCTACCGGTTTGTTCTTTGTTTGTCATCATATTGTAGCCTTTTTCATTCGGGCCATATTCATTGTGGCAACCGATGCAACTGGGCGCCCAGGAAGTGTGGCAGGCTGAGCAGCTTACTGCATCGTGAGCTGCCCCGCGGGTACAAATCTCAGCAGGCTTTTTCATGGCAAATAATTTTTTTTCAATTTTTGAAATCAAAAAAGCGCTGTCATTATTATAATAGGTGTTTATCAATGGGATATTCCTTTTTTTAGTTGCCAGGTATTGTTTCCCACTATTATTTCCAAATCGCAAAGCAGCAATTATTGCTGATTCGCCATCTAGGTTTTTTTGTGAAATTAAATTCGGTCTTTCAGTCAAATGGCAATCCTGGCATTGGATTGTTACCTGGTTTTCCTGGTGGGCGTACAAATTTCCGTCGCCCATCAACTCGTATGAATTGTGGCAATCAATACAACTCAAGCCCAGTTTGTGGTGCACATCTTCCTGGACGTAAATAAACACGCGGGTTTCTTCCACTAACCTAAAGGAATCATTCACAGGCATTTCATCTACTTGTAAAATAGTTTCGTGCCAACCTTCATAATTGGTTGAAATTCTACCTGAACGGCTGTGGCAGCCAAAACAGTGCCCGTCAGTAACTTGCAAGCTGATTGCCGGATGATAGTTGAGGTAGGTTGTATCGAGCGGATTATTTTTATTCTTGAAAAAAGCCTGCTTGCTTTCTGTGTCATAATTCAAGTGGCAGGCAATACAGCCGCCTCCCCGGCTAAATTCATTCACTGGTTCAGGTTCAGTTTTAGGGTTTCCCAAATGGCAGCGGACGCACAAGTTTTTTAGGTGTTCATCGGCAGGAGAATTGCCCAAAGTTTCAACGGATGTTAAAATATCAGGATTATTTTGTTCATTAAATACAAACCTATCAACGCTTATCATTCCGCTTAGGTTCGACATTAAACTGGTGCCTATTCGCTCAGTGATTCCGGGATGGCAATTGGCAGTTCCGCAACTCCGGGAAGCATCTGCTAAATTTCCGGGAACCAGAAGCATGCCTTCATGCGAGCGGTTTTTATCTGACTGAAACGGATTGCCGCCGTGGCAAGAATAGCAACCTATTGTTTGTGGGTTGTGCGAATCAGTAAACCCTTTCACATTGTTGTGGCATACCAGGCAGCTCTCTTTGTGCCCATTGATTGTTGGGCTTGCAGAAGCTTGTGAGGGATTAAAATTTGGATGAAAATCTAAAGGAGACAATTTGATTTGAGGCAAGGTTTGGTAGGAATAATTTTCTGAAAAAGGTATGCTCAATTGCCAGTTTTGCCCTCTGAAAAACAAGCCAGTAATCGTTAAGAATAAATAAAGCAGGCTTAGAATCAACAAGGAACGCCTGGTGGCAAACATGCTTTTTTTATTTCCCGTATGGGAAGTATAAATTAAGAAAATAAAAAGAAAAACAACGAGCAGTGAAAGTTCTGGAATTGTCAGCCAGTGCAGAATTTCCTGTAAACCAAGAAAATACCAGGGGCCTTTTACGGTTGGATTAAGTTGGTCGTGCAAAGGAGCTGAAATAAAATAGCTGAGAATGATTAACGCCAGGCTCGTCCAGACAAATTCGTGCCAACGTGGCCATATTTTTCGGTGGTGTTCCAAAATGATGATGGCAATAAAAATTGAAAAAGTTGCAATGTGGTGAACATAAACTACTTGAAGTGAATTTTCATTTCCCAGCAACGAATAAGCCAGAATTTTTCCTAAAAAAGGAATGCCCGCCAGCAAACTATTCAGAATTTGCCTGGCCTGTTGGCTATCCGCATCAGCTTTCAACAAAAATCCTGTCAGCATAACTAGAAAAATAACCAGTACGCCTATACTCAACCTGAACCAAACTACTTTATTCAGCTTTATTTTTTGATTTTTCTTTAAATGGTCCCAAATATGCAGCAGGCTAAAAACCAGGAACAACTGCGCACTCCAATAATGTAAATTCCTGAAAAGCGAAGCTGCGGGATTGGCAATCATCAACAAACTAATGGACTCATACGGATTTGCAATATCAAAAGGAATTGCCAGGAAAATTCCTGA
>DATCTB010000209.1:0-5214 GCA_036568185.1 Bacteroidales bacterium
TTCATGCCTGGCTAGATTCGTCAAACATAGCACTGGGAAATTCAAGCCCTAAACAAATTCTTGACAGTAATTTTGGCATTGAAATGGTAAAGGATGAACTGGGAAGAATTGAACACGGCGTGCTGGCATGATTGTCTTCAGACTTTCTAAATCGGCTTATAAAAACGACCTTAGCGGCAGGGGCGCCGAGATTTATGGAGGTAGGTGGAACAGCAAAAAAACACCGATGGTTTACACCAGCCAGTCCAGGGCGTTGTGTGTGGCAGAAATTGCCGTTCACAGCCCGTTGGGAATCATCCCAAAAGATTATTTTCTGATTTCAATTGAAATTCCTGATGATTGCAAACTACAGCAAATCAGCGAATCTGAATTACCGGCTGCCTGGTCATCTATTCCCCATATTCACCAAACCCAACAAATTGGGGATATTTTTATTAAAAATGCGGACAACCTGGTACTGAAAGTACCTTCAGCAGTGGTTCAGGGAGATTGGAATTTTTTAATCAACCCATTGCATCAGGATATTTCGTCGATAAAAATAATATCTGCGGAGGAATATGGTTTTGATAAAAGGCTGTTTATAAAGTAAATCTACCACCAAAGCACCACCTCAATAAAACTCAAAAAAATATTATTGAATAACTATTTTATCCCTGAAAACTTTCGTTCCGGAACTTAGCTCAACAATGTACAATCCTTGTTTCAAGCCATTTAATGAAAGTGAAAATTTGTTACCATAAATAGCATTTTCTGATTTAACCAGCCTTCCCGATAGGTCATACAAATTAACTTTCCATAAATTTTCTTCTATTCCAGGAACTTCAATTGTCAGCTGGCCAATTGCTGGCTGAGGATAAATTTTAAGTTTTGTTTTTGCTAAATAATTTTCTGAAAAACCAACACCTGTGGGCAGAGAAAATTTCTTGAAAAAACTCCAAATCTCGACGCTGGCATTTATATCCTGGTTGGTAATACCGATAATAATTTTGGCCCCGGGCCAGGTATGCTCACCGCCATTTATGGTATAAAGCAACACTTCAGAATCTTCGAGGCAGGGGCTGTAGGTGGTCAGTGTTACCGTGGATTGGTCTGTTGTATCAATATCTGGTAGTTCAGTAACAACAGAATCTGGGCAGCCATTAACATCAGTCCAAAACTGCATTGTGTATGCCACTCCATCGTAAGGTACAATATCATCCGATGTGCCATGAATTTGCAGTATCGGCACATTCCTTGAAAAATCACAATTGAAATACACCAGCAATCCGGTTACTGAGCCAATTGCTGCAATCCGGTTATTCAACTGGCAAGCAAGACGGTGGCTCATAAACCCGCCCATAGACATACCGCAGGCGTAAACCCGTAGCAAATCGATGCTGTAATTGGCGTCCATGGTATCAATAAGCGCGGAAATGAAACCTACGTCATTCACTCCTCCATCCTGGTAAACATTCCACTGGTTGTTCACGCCATCAGGGTAAACTACAACTACTCCGGCAGTGTCGGCAACCAAGTCGAACCCGGTATAAACCTGCTGTTCAAATGAATTGGAACCCAGTCCATGCATATTGATGACTAGTGGGTATTCCTGGTTTTCATCATAATTATCCGGAAGATGAAGACGGTAAGTACGCTCTATTCCCTCGAAGATAAAGCTGTGAAGTTGTGCTTGAGAGCCCAGATAAATAGAAGCTAAAAGTAATGTTAGTAAAATTCGTTTCATATTATTATTTCTTTTTAAATAAATTAATCCGTGTTTTCCTGTCGCCCATATTCCATCAAATAACTTTTGATGAATTCGTCCAAATCGCCATCGAGGATGCCGAGGACATTGGAGCTTTCGAAGCCTGTCCGGACATCTTTCACCAATTTGTATGGGTGCAAAGTATAGGAGCGGATTTGCGAGCCCCACTCTATTTTTTTCTTGTTCCCTTCAATTCTGGCTTGTTCGTCCTGCTTTTTTCTCAATTCAATTTCATACAATTGCGAGCGCAGCATCTGCATGGCTTTTTCGCGGTTTTGGCCTTGTGAGCGGGTTTCCTGGCATTCAATCACTAATCCCGAAGGTTCGTGCCGCAGCCTTACCGCCGTTTCCACCTTGTTTACATTCTGGCCACCCGGGCCGCTCGAACGGAAAGTGTCCCAGCTAATATCTGCCGGATTGATTTCCACTTCAATTTCATCGTCAACCACCGGATAAACATATACCGATGCAAACGATGTGTGGCGGCGGTTTGCCGAATCAAATGGCGACAAACGGACGAGGCGGTGCACACCATTTTCCCCCTTTAAATAACCAAAAGCATATTCCCCGTCAAACTCCAAAGAAACAGATTTAATGCCCGCCACATCGCCTTCCTGGAAATCCAGTTCGCGCACTTTATAGCCCTGCCTTTCACCATACCGGATATACATCCGCATCAGCATCTCGGCCCAGTCCTGGCTTTCGGTTCCTCCGGCGCCGGGGTTGATTTTTAAAATAGCGCTGAGTTTATCGGCAGGCTCAGAAAGCATTTGCATGAATTCGAGGTCTTCAATTTTCTGATTTGCCAGCTTAAATTGCTTGTCAACATCTGCCTGTGTAGCTTCATCAATTTCAAAAAATTCTTCCAAAACCTGTAAGTCGGAGCAGGTTTCGGCAGCCGATTTGTACGCATCAGTCCAGCGTTTTATGTCTTTTATTTGCCGAAGGTGCTGTTCAGCTTTTTTGGGGTCATTCCAAAAATCGGGCGATTGGGTTTTTTCTTCAGCTTCTTCAATTTCCATCAACTTGCGGTCGACGTCAAAGAAACCTCCTCAAGGCATCAAGCCTCTTATACAATTCTTTTGCTGCTTCTGTGGTGTACATTTTTAGTTTTTTTTGAAAAAGCAAAAATAGAGTTTTTTAAGGAATAAAGAGTTCACGCAAAGGGCGCAAAGTGAAGACGCAAAGAACGCGGCAATTAATTAACTGCTGAGAGCGCGGAGGGAAGATGCTGAGGTAGCGGAGAATTCACAATAGATATTTTATGAAATTCATTTTCAAGTTTCCCTTTCAGACAATGGGGCATGCCCCATTGTTAGTGTTCATGTTCAAATTTCCCCCTTAACCACCTTCCAGGCAAGGCTTGCCTGGAAACCACGCTGAACAGCAAAGTTGACCAGCTTGGCATTACGGGTAAATTCATCTACGGCATTGATTTTCTTTTTGGCAAGTATGGCTTTTAGCTTCTTGATGTTTTCTTCATCTTTTATTTCATTCAAACCCATCTGGATATATAATTCAGGGATTCTTTTCTGTGTCATGGCGTACAGAATTTTGTTCCTCCCCCATCCGTTATTGCGAAATTTGCCAATAGCAAAAGCTATTGCATAGCGTTCTTCATTCAGAAAATCTTCCCTTTCCAGCTGCCTGATAATTTTTTCGATAGTTGATTCCGATGCCTGCCATTGCTTTAGTTTTTGCTTTATATCAAAAAAACACCTTTCCTGGTAAGCACAATATTTGCGGGCTTTTTCAAGTAAAAAAGTATCGTGTGGCGACATGGTTAAAGGTTGTTTTTTTAAGAATACCAAGATACAAAAAAAGATAAAACATAAATAAAGCTGCGTACTAAACATTAATGCCTAAAAGAATACCATAATTTACTTTGAACATTTCCATTTTTCTTTAAGTTTGCCTGTAATTAAATAAACACTTTATTTTCTGTGAGTTTCCTCATCAATAAATACTTATCATTATGGAAATAAAAATTATTTCTTTAAGCTTAATTCTTTTCTCCATCATTATTACTGTATGGGGAATTTATATGGTTCACCTTTACCCCGGAAAAGTAGCTAAACAACGAAAACACCCGCAACTCAGGGCAATTGAAGTTACCGCCGTCATGGGTCTTCTAATTTTCCCTCTCTGGATACTGGCATTGATTTGGGCACATTCCAATGCTGTTTTTGGAAAATTATACAACAAGGGCGACTTAACGCTCGATGAGCAGGAAGCAGATATACCAGAACCACCAGTGGTTTCATCCAAGAAAAAAGTAAAAAAGGAACAAACCAATAATACCGAGTAAATATGGAACTCATTATAACAATCGCCTATTATTTTCTGGTCAGGTTAATTTTCTTCGATTATCGTTTGCTCAAATTCAATATGTTCTGGCAATTTGTTGTTTTTGGAGTTTACGGGTTGGCTGCACTGACCGAAATTGTTGGGTTAGGCCAATATGCACCGTATACGGAAACCTGCTTCGTGCAAAGTTATGTGGTGCCCATGGCTCCAGAATATGGAGGGTACCTGAAGGAGGTGTATGTGGAATCGAACGAGCCGGTAAAGAAGGGCGATACTTTGTTCCAGATGGACCCAACTGAATGGCAATACAGAGTTAATGAATACGAAGCCCAGCTTGCCGCTGCCGGGACGAATGTGGCTATTTTAAGCCAGCAGGTTGATGAAGCGCGATCGAGAGTGAATGGAACAAAAGCCTCCCTGGAAACAGCAAAAGCCGAATATGCTCAGATTTATGATGCAGCTCAGAAAAAAGCAGCATCCCAAATGTCTGTTGAACAATACTTAAAAAAAGTTGATGTACTAAAGGCCCAGCTTGATGCAGACCAGGCAGCATTTAGAGCCAGCCTTCTTGCTTATGAGTCTGAAATTGGGGGACAGCCTACTGAAATTGCCGAGGCAGTTGCCAACCTTGAAAAAGCGAAATATAACCTGAAAGCAACCACTGTGGTTGCCCCGTCCAATGGTTTCGTTTCCTATTTACAGGTTTTTCCGGGAAATTACATCCAGATGAAGCAGCCCATCATGACCTTTGTCAATACCGATGAACAATGGATTATGACCCAAATAACCCAATTTGGGATAAACCATATTCAAAAAGGAGACACCGCCGAAATAGCATTAATGATGTACCCGGGAAAGATTTTTCATGGTATTGTAGATGAGATTTTTTGGAGTAATGGCAATGCGCAGGGACATATCAGCGGGCAACTGCCGCGTGACCAGGAAATAATTCCAGGAACAAATTTTATGGTTAAGCTAAAAATAATCGAAGATGAGAAATATCCGATTCGTTTTGGCGCGAGCGGAATCGCTGCAATTTATACCCGAGATGCAGCGGACATACTTATTGTTTTGAGGCGCCTGGAAATTCAGGCAGAAAGCTTCCTGTTTTATGTGTATAATCCGTTTGTTTAGATCAATTATTTTCATGAATTAAAATGAAA
>DATCTB010000210.1:0-7220 GCA_036568185.1 Bacteroidales bacterium
CGATGATTTTGTAAATCAAAATTTTGAATTTTTTGGAAAAACCCTATCGGGAAATGAAGAATTACGCGATCGTTGGAAACGAGTTTTGGGAACCACAAGCAATGGATTGGGAGAAGCTATCGGGCAAATTTATGTTCAAAAATACTTTCCGCCCGAATCGAAAAGCAGAATGGTGGAATTGGTTGAAAACCTCAGGCTTGCATTTGCCGAACGCATAAAAAACATGGATTGGATGGACGATTCCACTAAACAAAAAGCTTTGGACAAACTTGCAGCTATTACTGTAAAGATTGGCTATCCCGACAAATGGAGAGATTATTCAACTTTGGAAATTGTTCCTGATAATTATTTGGTGAATGTGCTGAATGCAAATAAGTTTGAGTTTAAAAGGGATCTGGATAAGATTGGAAAACCTGTTGACAAAACTGAATGGGGAATGACACCTCAAACAGTAAATGCATACTACAACCCAACCAACAACGAAATTGTTTTCCCGGCAGGAATTCTTCAGGCACCTTTCTTTAATAAAGATGCTGACGACGCTGTAAATTATGGTGCAATCGGTGTTGTTATTGGCCACGAAATGACACACGGCTTTGATGACCAGGGAAGAAAATACGATAAAGATGGAAACTTGAATGATTGGTGGACAGCCGGCGACGCAGAAAGGTTTAGTGAAAAAACTGTCATCCTGGCAAAACAATATGATGGCTATAAAATCCTGGATTCACTAAATGTAGATGGCCAGTTGACGATGGGCGAAAATATTGCAGATTTAGGTGGACTGAACATTGCTTACGACGCACTGCAAATGGCTTACAACGGAAAACAGCCTGATAAAATTGACGGCTACACCGCCGACCAAAGATTTTTCCTTGGTTACGGACAGATTTGGAGACAAAATATCAGGGACAAAGAGTTGATGCGCCGTTTGAAAGAGGACGTTCACAGCCCGGGAGAAGCCAGGGTGAATGTTCCTATTTTCAATTTGGACGTGTTTGTTGAGTCATTCAACATCTCGCCTGATGATGCTCTTTTTATTCCCGCCGAGGAAAGAGCTTATATCTGGTAAGCAGTTTTTTCTTAAATTTTAAAAACAAAAGCCGGTAGATTTGTTTAACAGATCGTCCGGCTTTTTTCATTGTATTTTCAAATGTTTTTTCATTTTCAAAATTGATACATTTGCGTTTTTAAATCGAAAAACATGAAATGGATTTCTTATTTGATATTAAAAATGATGGGTTGGACTACTGTAGGAGGTCCGCCTGAAGGTGTAAAAAAAGCCATTTTTATAACTGCTCCACATACAAGTAACCTTGATTTTTTTATTGGCAGAATGTATGCCTGGACACGCAAACTGCCAATTAAAACTTTAATTAAGAAAGAAGCTTTTTTTTGGCCTTTTGGTGGACTGTTGAAAAAAACCGGCGGTATACCTATCGACAGATCTAAGGCCAGCAATTCGGTTGAAATGGCAGCCGAAATTTTTAATCAATACGATACCATTTATATGGCCATAACACCTGAAGGAACCCGAAAGCTTGTTAAACACTGGAAAAAGGGATTTTATTATATCGCCCAAAAAGCCAATGTACCTATTGTCCTTTCATTCCTTGATTATAAAAATAAAATAGTTGGAATAGGCCCTATACTCGAAACAAGCGGTGATATTGAAAAAGATTTCAAGAAAATTGAAGATTTCTACCGTGGAATGCAAGGAAGGCATCCGGAAAAGTTTAACCTGAGCTAAGACGATTGCGGATTGCGGATTTGAGATTTCGGATTTTAGAAAGAAATTGCTGTAATTTAATCTTCATTCATGGTCATACTTTGGTTTCTTTCGTAAATCGTAAACCGTAATACGTAAATTTTCTCACGTAGTATTCGTATTCTTCGGGCCTACTTTCCAGTAAGCGTCTTCATCGTCTTCTTCATCCAAATTCTCCTCTTCATCCCAGGAATATTTCTTAGGCTGCGGGCCTGATTTCCGGTAGTAGAATGCCAAAATTACACCTGCCACAAAACCACCCAAATGTCCTTCCCACGAGATATTCTCTTTTGGAAAAAAATCGGGGAAAATCCCCCATATCATGCTACCGTAAAGGAATGCAACAATTAAGGCAAGAGCGGCCAACTGTGTGTTTTTCCTGATAAGTCCACTAAAAAATAAAAAAGAAGACAAGCCATAAATGACACCGCTTGCGCCAATATGCCATGAATTGCGGGCACCAAACCAAACCCAGATGCCAGAAAGTATCCAGATTCCAAGCAAAACACGAATGGATATGTTTCGATAAAAATAAAAAAGTGCTGTTGATAGAATAAGAAAAGGAGCCGAATTGGTTGCCAAATGTTTCCAGTCGCCATGAACGAAAGGCATGAGCAAAATGCCCGGCAAGCCTTCAGGCTCCAGCGGATGAACGCCCAAAAATACAAAGCTTACACCTGTAATTGTTTCAGTCAATTTAACCAGCCACATAATGGAAAGCAAGATGACCGGAATAATTAGCGCACCAATAAATTTTTTCTTTTCTGCATGCATAGTTTATGGTTATCAAATAATGTGCCTTCCGCCCCGAAATTAGTTTTTAATTGTGAAAAAGACTTTAAATTGAATCATATATAAACAGATAATGTTCACATTATTCAAGTTTTTCGATATAATAATACAAAGCCAAATTTTTATTGGTTTAAAATGAAATTCTTTTTTAATTAATTCATTTCACATTGAGAAAAAAAATATTAATTTTATTGGGCTATTTCTTTCAAATCATTCATTTCTAAAACAATACACTTTATGAAAAAATTTCAAAACTTCGCGTTTATTCTCTTTTTGCTTGCAATTTTTATTACCGCAAGCTGTAAAAAAGACGAACCAACCACACCAGAACCGGAACCAAAAGATACTGAGTATTCACTCGGTTGGTTTGGCACTGATGATCCAAGCCAGGTTCCCTCCTCAACCAATTTTGGATTTGGTTCAGGAAATGTACCTGCCAGTTACTCGCTGATAGACAAGTTCCCTCCAATTGGTGATCAGGGACAATATGGCACATGTGTTGCCTGGGCGGTAGCTTACAATACTAAAACTGCTATAAATGGAATGGCAAAAGGTTATGGGGCAAATGATCTGGCAAGCGCCAACAAACAATTTAGCCCCCGCGACCTTTTTACGGCCATTGATGATGCCAACAAAGGTGAAAATTGTGGCGGAACCAATTTTAATTTTGCCCTCGATGTTGTTCAAAACAGGGGTGTAGCTACAATGGCTACTGCGCCTTACACAACCAATCTCGGCACATGTTCAAAATCAACATTGGACCCTGCATGGACGCAGGAAGCCGCAGGATTTAAAATAAAATGGTGGCGTAAAATTGACAAATCAATTACGGCAATCAAAGAAAACCTGTCTCAAAATGTGCCCATTGTTTTTGGTGCAAAGCTCGCTGACAACTTTATGTCGCATAACAGCGACGAGGTAATTACTTCGGCAACTTCATACGATAATGTAGGCCAGCATGCTTACCATGCTATGGTATTGGCCGGTTATGATGACAACAAAGGGCCAAATGGAGCTTTTCGTTGCGTGAACTCCTGGGGAACATCCTGGGGTGGAAACGGATATTTCTGGATAGATTATAATTTCTTTATGAATGAATTCCTTTCCAGCCTTAGCAATGAAACCAACTTGTACATTGCTGCCAATGGAGACAGCGACACTAATCCACCTGACGATGTTGACCCTAATGTAACCGGTGTTGACCTTATCCCATGGGTTTTTGATGATTGGTCAACCCAAAACTGGAACTGGCCTACTGAAAGAAAAATTGATTTCAATATTTACAATGTCGGAAATGCCAGCGCAAATGCTTCAGCCGATTGGGCTTATTATTACATCTATTACAGTGCTTTTGATGCAAACGATTATGGTGTTATTTTCTATGACCAATTCAACACTTCCATTCCGGAAAATACCTATGATTGCCCGAACGACTGGAACTGTATTTTTAATATTCCAATTCCTGCAGGAGACGATTTTGCAAACTATGCCTGGGGCGAATATTATGTAGAACGCACGTATTATATGCCTCAAATTACTGGCTATTATTATTTGTTGTGCATTGCCGATGCTGAAGATAAATTCCAGGAACAAGACGAGTTGAACAACCTGTTCTACACAACAATTGACCCAATTCATTTCCAAAATGGCATGGAATACAAATCTTCCGACAAGAGCCCTTTTACATTTAAAAATGATGTTGCCTTCAGTAAAGAAAACATTAAACAGTCAAAGTTTAATAGTGCTGTAACTGAGAATTTCAGAAATGCCTACACACCTGAAGAGATGATTGAATTCTTTAAGAAAGAAAAAGAAAACGGGCGCCTTGACCAAAAAGTGGACGAATACATTCAGCGCAATGCTGCAATGAATTCTAAAAAAGAAATAAACAAATAACAATTCACAACAAATCACTTCAAGTATGCAGCATCGGATGAATTTCATGCTGCATACTTCTTTTCTTTAAATAAATAATCCTGAAAATATGAAAATCTACCTGATAGTAATCACCGCAATTATAATGACAACCTGCGCTTCGAGCAATGTATCGCAAAATAAAGGGAGTTTTGAAGATCTGATTATCGCAGGGAAAGATATTCTATTTAAAGACATGACCTTCACCGAAGACATAGACTTCACGCAATTTGAGAAAAACCTCATCAGCGAGGGAGTTTACCAGGTTCGCATCGCTTCGTCGGTAACTTTTCAAAACTGCACTTTTAAGGGAAAAGTTATTTCGTACAAGAAAAATGAAGATGGCACGCTTACGCTTGCTTCCTTCCAAAGCAACTTGTCTTTTATTGGTTGTAATTTCAAGAATGAGGTTAGTTTCAGGGGCGCAAGCGTGTTTGGAAGAACTGATTTCACCGGTTCAGCATTCAGTAAAACAGCAAGTTTTGAGGAATGCACATTCTTTCAAAATGCATATTTCAGGGCAAGTAATTATCATGAAGAAGTTAGGTTTCAGAACGCAGTTTTTATGCAGAAAGCCAATTTCCTGAATGCCGAATTTGATGTTACTGTAAGCTTTCAACAAGCTGTATTCCACTCCGAAGCACAATTTAGTTCAGTAAAATTTATTGGCTATGCCGATTTTGGGTTGATTAACTGCTATGGAAATTTTTTCGCGAATTATGCAGTTTTTGCAAACCAGGCTATTTTCAACAATGGTTTTTATAATTCCCAGGCAGATTTTATCAGCATTAATTTTAAGCAGTGCGAAATGAAGAATTGTCGTTTTTTCGGAACAACCAGGTTTTCGAAATCTACGGTTGAGGAACAGTTTATTCTCGAAAATAGTTTCTTTCTTTTAGGCTTACCCGATGTCAGTTCATTTGACCAAAATAAAGTTAGTCTTGCAGGAATAGTAGCAGGAGGTAAATGATATTTGTCTAAATCTTTACTTCCAAAAAAACTGTCTTTACTGATTTTACCTGATTCTCCTTTGATTTCACCTAATAATAATCCTTCCACGATTCAAAATAATTTTTACTTTTGCTCAACTGAAAAACAAGCCTTCCTTAAAGTACGTGTGAACTGACAACTACCAGCACACGAACCTACTACTACCTGATTATTTTCCTGTTAAGGAATTTTATTTTATTGAGAATTATTAAAAAATATTCATTATGAAAAAAAATGTACTTGCTTTTCTAATGGTTGCTGCTTTGTTTTTCGGAATTAATTCTGTACAAGTCAAGGCGCAAGGATGGACAAAAGTTTTTGAACAAACAGGTGGATCTATTTACCTCACCGACTTATGGTTTGTTTCAGATAATCAATGGCAAACCGGCTGGATGCTAAGCACTAGTTCAGTATTTAAAACCACTGATGGTGGAACTACCTGGACTGAATACACAAATGGCCTCGAATCGGGCTGCAGCCATGTTTGCTTTGTGGATGCGAATATCGGGTATATCAGTAATGGATTTGGTAAAGTTTTTAAAAGCACGGATGGCGGAGAAACCTGGACTAACGTCTATACCAGTTCAACCAATAACCTTGGCGAAGTAGCCTTTAAAGATGCTTTGCATGGAGTGGTAGCTGGAAACCAAATAATTTACACGAGCGATGGTGGCGCTACATGGCAAGTGGCTACGAACACTGTTGATTGCGATGATATGCATTATGCAGGCGGCAATACCTATTATGCCACCGACGGATTCACGAAAAAGATACTGAAATCAACTGATGGCGGGCAATCGTTTGCAGAAATCGCTCAAGTATCAGAATATATTGAAACTTCAGCTTTTTATGATGAAGATTATGGTTTGGTAGGAGGCACTTACCAGGTTTTGAATATGACTTCAGATGGCGGCCAAAACTGGGCACCGGTAGTTTTAGGTGATGGCGTTGACGATTTATTTTCGGCAGGATATTATGACGCTGATACTATTTATGTAGCCGGTGACCCCGAGGTGTTCAAATCTGTGGATGGCGGTACTATCTGGTCGGTGGATGCAAGTATTGCAGGCGAGCACAAATCAATGTTTGTTACAGGAACAAATACAATATATGTTACAAGCATTATCAACTTTACGACCATGCAGCTATGGAAGAAAGAAGGCACTTTGCCGCTTGTAGCCGATTTTGTGGCAGATGAAACAGTGGTTTGTGAGAGCACTGCCATCCAGTTTACCGACCTTTCCTATTTTAACGCCACTTCATGGACATGGGCTTTTGAAGGGGGAACACCTTCCACTTCAACTGAGCAAAACCCAACAGTTACCTATTCAAATCCCGGAAAATTCAATGTAACCCTTACCGTTGGGCGTGATGGGGAAACCGCTTCCTTAACCAAAACAGATTATATAGAAATTTATGAATTGCCGCTTGCTCCCGATGTTCCTGAAGGTGACACAGACATTTGCAATGGGTTCGATTTCGAATACAGTGTTCCACTCGACGAAAACGTATCGTCTTATATTTGGGAACTTAGCCCTGCCAATGCCGGGGTGTTGGTTGTGAATATGAACGAAGCCACTTTGGAAGCCGCCAATACCTGGACAGGCGACTTTACACTAAAAGTAAAAGGCGCCAATGTTTGCGGCGAAGGGCCGTGGTCGGGAAGCTTTGAGGGCACCCTGCATGCAGTTCCCGAGGCATTTGAAATGACTGGTGGTGGAGAATTTTGTGAAAACAGCCCGGGTGTGGAAATAGG
>DATCTB010000211.1:0-3171 GCA_036568185.1 Bacteroidales bacterium
AAAATAAAAGCCGAATTGGTTGAATAACCTCCGGTTAGCATACTGTAACCAGTAATCAGTGTAACGTACTCCACTGACTCATGTTTCATTAAAATTTCTTCAATCTTTTTTCCTACCGCGTCAGACCTTTGCAGTGAAGCAGCATCAGGCAATTGGGCATTTACAAAAAAGTAGCCCATATCCTCTTCAGGCATAAATCCTCCGGGCAATATTTTACCAAAAAAACCTGCTGCAACAAACATCACTAAAATGAATATTACGCCACGCGACATTTTCCTGATTATTATCCCACTGAAACTGGTGTAGGATTCGTTCATTTTGTCGAAGTACCTGTTAAAGCCACCGTAAAATTTCCCCACAAAACCTTTGGCAGGTTTAGGATGTTTTAATAAAAGGGAACAAAGTGCGGGGCTAAGTGTGAGTGAATTAATCGATGAGAATACTACGGAAACAGCAATTGTTATTGCAAATTGTTGGTATAATTTTCCGGTAATTCCCGCTACAGATGCGACCGGAACAAATACTGCAATCATCACAAGTGTAGTTGCAATAATAGGGGCAGTTACCAGTTTCATTGCTTCAACAGTGGCAGTTTTTGGATCCATGCCTTGCTCAATATTCAACATTACAGCTTCAACAACAACAATGGCATCATCAACTACAATTCCAATGGCGAGCACCAGCCCAAGCAGCGACAGGGTATTGATGGAAAATCCAAGTATTGGAAATACTATAAAAGCACCAATGAGCGAAACAGGCACAGCCAGCAAAGGAATAATCATGGCACGCCAGTTCTGAAGGAAAATAAACACAACAATGATAACCAGAACAAGGGCTTCGAACAATGTATGCATAATTTCATTGATGCCTTCTGAAATAGCCGCTGTAGTGTCTAGTGATATGTCGTAACGAATGTCATTGGGAAATTGCATGGAAAGCTTTACCATGGTATTTCTGATGTTTTCCGCAATTTCCATAGCGTTTGAACCTGGTGATTGGTAGACTGCAATGGCCGCACAGTCTTTTCCATTAAGCCTGTTGAACGACTTATAGGTTTCAGTTCCCATTTCGATACGGGCAACATCTTTGAGTTTAACCTGGAATCCTTCAGAAGTTTGCCGCACGACAATTTCACCAAACTCAGATTCAGTTTGCAAACGATCTTTTAAACGCACTGTGTATGTAAATTCTGTTCCGGGTGGTGCAGGCTCACCGCCAAATTTTCCTCCGGCAACAATCAAATTTTGAGTTTTTATTGCATTAGTCACATCATTTATAGTCAGTCCCATTTCGGCCAATCTGTCAGGCTTAATCCAAATTCTCATAGCATAATCGCCGGCCCCAAAAATATCAGTTCTTCCTACTCCCGGAATTCGGGCGAGCACGTCATAAATATTGATTTTGGCATAATTGCTCAGAAAAATATTGTCGTATGTATTGTCAGGCGAAGTAATTGTAATTAACATAAGGGGGAAGGCCAAAGACTTTTTTGTAGTAACACCAAGTCTTTTTACATCGTCAGGCAGTTTAGGTGTGGCTGACGAAACCCTGTTTTGTGTAAGTACATTATTCATGTCGGGGTCGGTGCCTACATCGTACGAAACACGTAAAGTCATAATACCATCATTGGTATTGATTGATTGCATGTATATACTGTTTTCAACACCGTTTACTTCCTGCTCAAGTGGTGTGGCGACAGATTGCTCAACATTAATCGCACTTGCGCCGGTATAAGTTCCGGTTACTTGTACCATCGGTGGGGTGAGGTCAGGATATTGCGCAATAGGCAAACTCATCATTGAAATTACACCCACAATGATGATAATGATGGATATAACCATTGCCACTATTGGTCGTCTGACAAAAAAATCTCCCATTTTTTCTATTATTTGAAAATTTTAAAAATTCATGAATTCTTTTGGCACTTCGGTAATTTTTGGAGTAATTTTCTGTCCGGGCTTTACAAGCATTAATCCTTCATAAATTATTGTTTCATCCGGATCCAAGCCTGATTCGACCAACCACATACTGCCCACTTTAGGACCTAATTTCACATCTTTCACAACAACAGTATTCGAATCGCTAACTGCGTAAACCTGGTAAACTCCTTGTATTTCCTTGACGCAGCGTTGTGGTATGATGATTCCGCTTTCAACTTTATCCAATACGATTTTAAGCCTGGCAAATTGCCCGGGTCGAAGCAGTTTGTCTTCATTTGGAAAAGAAACCTGAAGCAAAATTGTCCCTGTTGATGGGTCTATCTGCCTGTTGGCAAAATCAAATCTTCCCGGATATTCGTAAATGCTGCCATCGGACAAGAGCATCCTAATCCTCAATGAATTGTCGCGTTTATTTTGTAATGTGTCAGATTTTTTACTGCTATAAAGTCTTCCAATTCTCAATGCCTCTACCTCGCTAATAGAGAATTGCACCAATATAGAATCAATCATGGAGACTGTATTTAAAACAATCGGGTTTGGGTAGGCGCCAACATATTCGCCAACTTTGGCTTCAGTTTTCCCAATGATCCCATGAATTGGTGATGAAATTCTAGTATAACCAAGGTTTATCTGGGCAAATTTCACCTGCGATCTGGCCGCTTCAACTGCAGCCAATGAAGCTTTGTAAGTGGCCTCAGCAGCATCGAGGTCGCTTTTTGAAACAGCATTGATTTCAGCCAATGGCCTGTAGCGATTCAACTCGCTTTCGGCATTGGTCAATTGAGCCTGCGCTTCGGCCAAAACACTCAATTGGGTGGCCTCTTGTGCTTTCAAGGGTTCGGGGTCAATGGTGTAGAGCAATTGACCTTCTTTAACTTCTGACCCTTCCTGAAAATACATTCCCGTCAGAAAACCATCTACCCTGGCCCTGATTGGAATGTCCTTGTAACCGTAAGTCTGCCCTGTAAAGTCACTTTCAATGGGCACATCTTTTTGAATTACTTCAACAACCGGTATTTCAGGTGCTGGAGCTACTTTCACTTCTTTTTCAGCACAGGAAAAAATAAATAGTGGAATGACTAATAAAAAAGAAGTCATTCTGATTGGAAAGTTTTTCGATTTCATGTAATAGGGAATTTATTTTAATTCATCAAAAATAATATAATCGCAATTAAATACTATTTTATTGAAAATGAATTGCAATAAATTACCAACTTTTTAATTAATGGTT
>DATCTB010000212.1:0-3502 GCA_036568185.1 Bacteroidales bacterium
GATTAACGTAAGAAAAAAGCAAAGCAATTGGCTTCAGGGTAGAAAAAACATAGTAATACCATAATAGAGAAAACGTAGGAAGGAATAGCTTTTTCATCCTTGGTTTGGTTTAGTAGAAGCCAATTGCTTTAGCGCCATAAAGTTACGAAATGAAAAAGCGCTTGTCAATAGCGGGAAACTACCAAATAAAAAAAATAGTGGCTTTCCGCTATATGGTTGTGGATATTTGAATTGGATCCCTGCCTATCCTGCAGGCAGGCTTCGCTATGTTAAGGGTTACAAAGTCATTGTGGGGGATTGCTTCGCTCCGCTCGCAATTGTCACTGTCTTTTTGGGGTAGTTTAACTGCGAGGAGTCTTCGACGAAGCAGTCTCATTCAATGGTTTGCTTTCAGCAGATTGCTTCGCTTTACTCGCAATTGGGATTTCTCTTTTACCCCACCTAGCCTCCCCAAAGGGGAGGGACAAGAAAAGACAGTTGTACATTTTGGGATTTAAACTTTAAACATTAAACTTTAAACATTGAACTTTAAACATTGAACTTTAAACATTGAACTTTAAACATTGAACTTTAAACTTTAAACTTTAAACTTTGAGTTTTGTACTTCCCCCGCCCTTATTTAGAACGCGTAAACTTCTCCCGCTTTTTTCATTTTACTACCTTTGCAGTCCTTCAAAAAAGATCATAAATTTTTTAGTTTAATAAAATACAAAATGAGCAAGACAATTGATATCAAAGCAGTACTCAAACAGTTGGGTATAAACGAAGTAAACCATGGCGTTTCAACCGGCATAGACTGGTTCGACACCAAAGGTGAAGTTACAGCATCCTATTCGCCCATCGACGGTAAAGAAATCGGAAAAGTGAAAAATGCCACTTTGGACGATTACGAAATGGTGATTAAAAAAGCGGAAGCAGCTTTTAAAGTTTGGCGAAAAGTTCCGGCACCTATCCGTGGAGAAATCGTGAGACAAATTGGTTTGGCACTTCGTGAAAACAAAGAAGCGCTTGGCGCATTGGTTACACTTGAAATGGGAAAAATCTACCAGGAAGGCCTTGGCGAAGTGCAGGAAATGATTGATATCTGCGATTTTGCTACCGGGCAGTCGAGGTTGATTAACGGAATCAATTTACAATCAGAGCGTGTTGACCACCGCCTTTCGGAGCAATACCATCCGCTGGGTTTGGTTGGAATCGTAACTTCATATAATTTCCCCGTTGCCGTTTGGGCATGGAACACAGCGTTGGCAGCCATCGCCGGCGATGTCGTTATCTGGAAGCCTTCTTCAAAAACTCCTTTAACAGCCATTGCCACCCAAAGAATTATTCACCAGGTACTGAAAGAAAATGATGTTCCTGAAGGCGTGTTCAACCTGGTTATTGCCAAATCATCCGTTATGGGCGACAATTTCCTTGCCGACAAGCGTGTTGCTTTGCTTTCAGTAACCGGTTCAACCAATGTTGGACAAAGAGTTGGTGGAATTGTTGGAAAACGATTGGGAAAAACAATTTTGGAATTGGGTGGCAACAATGCCGTCATCATCACACCCAGCGCCGACCTGCAAATGGCAGTGATGTCAACCGTCTTCGGAACAGTGGGAACAGCCGGCCAGCGTTGTACTTCAACACGACGCATCATTGTTCACGAAAGTATTTACAACCAGGTTCGAGATAAATTTATTTCAGCTTATAAAAATATAGTACCCAAAATTGGCAATCCACTGAACCCTGATTACCTCGTTGGGCCGCTGATTGACAAAGGTTCGGTTGAATTATTTTTGCGCGCCGTTGAAGAAGTGAAAAAAGAAGGTGGAAAAGTATTGTTTGGCGGAGAGGTTAAAACCGGAGCCGGTTTTGAATCAGGGACTTATGTTGTGCCTTGTATTGCCGAAGCAGAAAACCATTTTCAAATTGTTCAGGAAGAAACATTTGCACCCATCGTTTACCTGATTAAATATAAAGGTGGAATTGAAAACGCAATTGAGTTGCAAAACGGTGTTCCTCAAGGGCTTTCGTCAGCTTGCTTTACACTGGATGTTCGCGAAGCGGAAACTTTCCTTTCGACAGCCGGTTCCGATTGCGGAATTGCCAATGTAAACCTCGGTACTTCGGGAGCTGAAATTGGTGGCGCTTTTGGTGGGGAAAAAGACACCGGTGGTGGCCGTGAATCGGGTTCTGATTCCTGGAAAATTTATATGCGCCGCCAGACCAATACCATCAATTACGGAACAGCTTTGCCACTGGCACAAGGAATTAAATTTGATATTTAAAAACTAATATTATTTAAAATGAAAAAATCAATCTCATTGGTCATTGCAGCTATGATGATCATCGGTTCAAGCCTTTTTGCGCAGGAACCCGAAAAAAAGGAAACCAAAGGATTTGTCTTTACAGATGTAATTAGCATTCCCAATACTTCGGTTAAAAACCAATACAAATCGGGCACTTGCTGGAGTTTTTCGGGCATTGCCTTTGTGGAGGCTGAATTATTGAAAAGTACCGGTAAAGAATATGACCTTTCTGAAATGTTCTGTGTTTATCACACTTATTCTGACAAAGCAAAAAAATATGTCAGGATGAATGGAAATATCAAGTTTGGTTCAGGGGCTGAAGGTGCTGATGTTTTCAGGGTAATCAAAGAATACGGAATGGTTCCTGATGTGGTTTGTACAGGTTTGAATTATGGAGAAGAAAACCACATGCACGGTGAGTTGGACGAGGTGTTGAAAGCTTATGTTGATGCTATTATTCAAAATAAAAACAAAAAGCTGACACCCGTTTGGCATGAAGGTTTCGATAAGGTATTGGCCACATATTTGGGTGAATTGCCTGAAACTTTTACCTATGAAGGAAAAGAATATACTCCGCAAACTTTCAGGGATATGACCGGTTTCAATGTGGATAATTACCTTGAACTAACCTCTTATACCGACCATCCTTTTTATACAGATTACGCGCTGGAAATTCCTGATAACTGGCTTTGGGACAAAAGTTGGAACGTACCATTGGATGAAATGATGGCCATTATTGACAATGCTTTGGAAAACGGATACACCGTAAACTGGGGCGCTGACGTTAGCGACAAAGGTTTTTCGTGGAAAAATGGAGTTGCAATTATTCCTTTACAGGAAAAAAATGACCTATCGGGAAGTGAAAAAGAAAAGTGGGAAGCCTTAACACCAAAAGAAAAACAAGATGCAATTTACAGTTTTGATGGCCCGGTGAAAGAAGTAACTGTTACCCAGGAAATGCGCCAGCAACATTATGACAACTACCTGGTTACTGATGACCATGGTATGCTGATAGTGGGAACTGCTACTGACCAGAATGGCAATAAATATTACAAAGTAAAAAATTCATGGGGCGTTGACGGCCATATTTATGAAGGCTACTTTTATGCCTCAGCGGCTTATGTTCAGCTCCAAACAATTGGAATTGCGGTGAATAAAAAGGCGATTCCGGCACCTATTTTGAAGAAATTGGGAATGTAAAAGCTGAGGGC
>DATCTB010000213.1:0-3503 GCA_036568185.1 Bacteroidales bacterium
TTGCTTTTTTAACGCCAATTTCAAATCAAAAATCTTAAATCGTTAATCCTTGTTCATTATTTCATTTCCAATTATCACTTCACTACATGCACAATTTTTCAAGGCTTTGGCTCTCTGAGTGAATAAAAAACTATCTCTCAATTTTATCTCGGTACATTTTTGCCATAACCTTATTCGCGGTTGACGCAGCTAGTGAACGTGGTAATAAACGAGTTAAAATAAAATAATTCAGCCGGTTGGAAAAGCCGGCAATAAACAAGGCTTTTTTTCCAAGCTTATTCAGTGCAACCACCGCAACTTCATCAGGTTTCATAATTTTTGGTTTGAAAAAACCATATTTCGGTTCCGAGGAAAGATAAGCTGGTGTGGTTGTTGCACCGGCAATGCACGCCATTACGTCAATATTGAAGGGCTTCAACTCATAGTGAAGGGCTTCAGCCAGGTTCCAGGTATAGGCTTTGGTGGCGGCATAAGGCGTAATCATTTGCATCCCTATCAACCCTGCCAGCGATGACATCATCAAAATACCGCCGCCACCTTCCTTCTTCAATTTTGAACCAAATGAATGCACCAAGCTGGTAAGTTTAAGGCAATTGATGTTGGCGTACCTTTCAAGTTCTTCTTGTGTATTTGAAAAAAATGGTTTCACCCGGCTGAAAGCGGCTACGTTTAGCAATAAGCGGCAATCTACCTTCTCAACCAAATTCATTATTTTTTCAACTGCATCATTCTCTGATAAATCAATTGTCAGGCACTTGGTTTGAATTGAAAATTCTTTTTCAAGTTTACCAGCCAGTGCGAGCATTTTTTCTTGTTGGTTATCAACCATTAGCAAGTTCATTTTCCTTTTGGCAAGTTCGGTTGAATACGCTTCGCCCAAGCCTTCCGCCGAGCCAACTACCAGCGCCCAAGTACCATATTTTTTATTCATTGTTTGCATTTTGAAATTTTTTCTTTCCCGTTAAGTTTGTTTTTAAATTCCTATTTTTACGCCCTCGAAATCGCGAGGTACAAGTTTAACAATTAATCGAAAGCATGAGGCAGCTTCTGTTCATTTTCCTTAAAATTTCAAAATTTTTTAGAAAAATCGGCTTGTTTTTTACCGGAAAAACAGAAGATGATATTCACGATCAGCGAGTGATTTCAGGAAAATCGTGGGATGAATTTTGCGACCAGTTAAAATTAGCCGGAACTGTTCTGAAATCTCCCGGCACACCCCAAGACGCTTTTTCCCAGGCTGAAGGCCTGCGCTATTTAACCCGCCTTACCCGCGCCGGGCTCGAAGCTTTTGTGGAATATGCCGACCCTGCTTTTCCAGTTTTAAGGAGAATGGTGCACGAAACCGTGAAAATGGGCGCCGACAACCCTGATAATTATTATTTCAATGCACAAATTGACGGCAGTAAGTTTGAATATAAAATTTCCGGAAACCGAAACACAGTGCATTATATCGGATTTTTTACCCAAAATGGAAATTACGGAACCACCGGTGGGTTGGCTCCTTGCGGACAGTTGGAAGGAAATGAGTTGGTTTTGGAAAAAGACGGCAGTTTTGAAATTATTTTAAGTAAAACAATAAAAGGAAAAAACTGGCTTAAAATGGAAGATGAAACCGGGCTGGTGATGGTGAGGCAAACATTTACCAATCGTTTTGAAGAAGTGCCTGCAGAAATAAAAATCGAAAACCTGAATGGCCAGAAATCACCGGCACCAATTACTCCAAAAATAATTGATGAAGGCCTGAAAATGGCTTCCATGTTTGTAGCCGGAGCCCCGTTGCTGTTTACCCGCTGGGCAAAAGGGTTTCAGAAACACCCCAACGAATTACCGCAATTTGACCCTGAAGTTTCCAATGCTGCCGGGGGCGACAAAAACATCATTTATTACCACAGTTATTGGAAGCTTGCGGAAGATGAAGCGGTTGTTATTACTGTCAACCCGCCCGAATGCGATAGCTGGAATTTCCAGTTGAATAATTATTGGATGGAATCGTTGGACTATCGTTATTTCAATATATGCGTGAGTAAAGGTAACGCTGTTTATGAAAAAGATGGAAGCATAAAAGTAATAGTGGCGCACCAGAACCCGGGAACTGGAAACTGGATTGATACCTGTCAACATAAAGAAGGGACTATGTGCTGGCGCTGGTACCGTTTGCCGGAAGGCGCAAAACCGGTTCAGCCAAAGTGTGAAGTTGTAAAATTTGAAAAATTGTGAATCCAAATAATAAAATAAAAGCCAAACATTTCGACAAGCAGCCTGTCTGGTTTAATGCATTGAATGCAGTTTGGAAAGGGGCTTATCCACTTGGAACAAAAATAAAACTGGAAAAGGACAGCCTGATAAAATCTGCTAAAAAAGCAACCGGTTTGAACGACCTGGGCACCATGTTTTGGGATGAGCCTCTTGACAGGATGTTAAAATCTCTAAACGAAGAAGCAAGGCTTTCCCCCATTGGGCGTTTTATTACCAAACAACGGTTGGTTAATGTGTTGGCTGTGCGTTTGCGGGCTGAAGAATTATTTAAAAAACACCTCGAGATTTTAGAGCAGGAACTTTACCCGGTTATGCTGGTTATTGGTTTGCAACGAACCGGAACTACCAAACTCCAACGTTTGCTGGCTTCCGACCCTGATAACCGTGCTTTGCTAAGCTGGGAAGCTTTGAATCCCGCACCCATCAATGGCGACATGAAAGATGGAAAAGAGCGGATAAAATTTGCGAAAATGAGCGAAAATGCACTCAAAATTATGTCGCCGGGATTTTTCGCCATTCACCCCGTTGAACATTTAGCCCCAGAAGAAGATGTTTTGTTGCTTGACGTTTCGTTCATGAGCCAAACAGCTGAAGCGATAACACATGTTCCTTCTTATGCTTTGTGGCTTGAAGAAACCGACCAATCCTTAGCCTACGAGTACATGGTCAAATTACTGAAACTGTTGCAATGGCAACGCCCGGCAAAAAGGTGGGTGTTGAAAACCCCTCACCACCTGGAATTTCTGGATTTGGTTGACAAATATTTTGGCAATGTTCAATATATCTGGACACACCGAAACGTTTATGAATGTATTCCATCTTTCTTGAGCATGGTTTCCTACTCACGCGTGATGTTCAGCGACCAGGTTAACAAACATGAAGTAGCAGAACATTGGGTGAAGAAAAATGGATATATGTTGAAAAGGGCATTGGAGTTCCATGAAAAAAATAGCCACCGCACCCACTTTACAGATGTGCCTTACCAGGAATTGGTTCAGGATTCGATGGCAGTAATTCACAAAATATATTCCGACAGGAAAGAAAGCATTTCACCCGAATTGGAAAAAATATTCCAGGAATCAAGCAAAAAAAATCCAAAGGGTAAATATGGGCAACATGTTTACAGCCTGGCAGATTTTGGAATAGATGAAAAATACATTGACAGTTATACTAAAGATTACCAGGAGTTTCAGAAGAAAATAAAGTAAAGATGGCCAAACAAGAAAAAAAATACAATAGCCCCCTAT
>DATCTB010000214.1:0-3512 GCA_036568185.1 Bacteroidales bacterium
GAGGCAAGCTTTTTCGTAATTGCCTCACCAAGCCCAGAAGCACCGCCCGTTATTAATATATTCATATCAAACCAATTTGAATTTTGCCTTTGGCAACAACTTTATTATCTGAATTTTTAAAAGAAAATTTAAACTCAACGGCCCTCACCGACTCAAAAACATCGTTTACTTCTGCAAAAAAAGTCAGCTCATCTTCAAGATAAACAGCATTCTTGAAACTAATTTCCTGCGAATGAATAATCACATTTTTTACAGGCAAACATTCGCCAATGAAAAAGGAAAGAAAACCGTTTAGAATATTTCCGTGCATAACCTTTCCTGCAAAACCTTTTTCCTGGGCAAACTTATCGTTGGTATGCAAAGGATTTTTATCCTGAAACAAATCAATGAAACCATGATAAATAGCTTCATTGACGGTAAATTTTTTAGAAAAAGAGTCTTTGGGTTTAAATGGGAACATTACTTGCTTTGAATTGAATCAATCATTTCGCCAACATTTTGCCAGCTCTGGATTTCTTTTGAATTAAACCTGATTTTGAAATGTTTTTCGATGGCTACAATCAATTGGATATGGGTTAGCGAATCCCAGTCTTCAACGTCGGAAGCCTCGGTTTTCTCTGTTAAAAGAATTTCGTCGTTATCTAAAACATCAATAAAAATGCTATTTACTTGTTTTAAAATTTCTGCTCTTTCCATTAGTTGTCCGTTTTTATTTCGATAAAAGTAGCTTTCTTTTTATAATCTTTCACATCCAGCAGCCAATATCCGTTTTCCGCAACAAAGCCAAGGCTTTCATAATGGTCTTTCACCATTTCATTTTTGGCTGTTGGAAGAAATTCACCTTTTAAGAATTCAAATCCGTTTTGTTTTGCAGCATCAACCATTGTATTCAGCACAAAGTTTTCCATTCCGCGTTTCAGCACACGGCAGCTCATAAACCAAGTGTCAACAAAGGCAATTTTTTCTGTTTCCTTTTTTAAAATTATCACACAAATCAACCCATTATCGCCAAATTTATCCTCCAGGGTAAATGTAAAAGTGAGGTAATTCGCATCTGTAGCCATTTTTTCCACATCGCCTTCAGTATAACGAACTGTTCTTAAATTGAACTGGTTTGAACGCTGTGAAAGCTGGGCAACCCGCGGTGTATTGAATTTATTGAACGGCTGAACCACGGAAGTCATTTCAAGGCTTTTCAAGAAATCATCTTCGTTGGTGAACTTGTGCTGGGCAATATTCCGCTGTGCCTCCACCTGGTAAAGTTTGGTGCGCTCAGTGTCTTCATTTGAAAAAGTAATGGTTTCAAACAAATTCAAGCTGTACAAATATTCCAGGTATTCAGCAGGGTCTTCGGGCAACTCAGGAACAGTGATTCCCGGAATGTTTTCCCTGACAATATTCCTTTCAAAAGGATTGTCATCCAGAAAAACCATGGAATCGAAGCCAATATTCAACACACTTTGAATAAACCTGATGTTGTCAGCCTTATTCTCCCAGTTGGCAACAAAAACCGAAATATCATCAAGCCTGAGCACCATATCCGGATGTTTTTCAAACGGTTCCTTTGCAATGGATTCGGTATTCTTACTGCAAACGGCTACAATAATTCCACGATTTTTTAATTTTTTTATCCAATACTGAAACTCTGAAAAAGCCTTACCAATTCCAAGCGCTCCAACCTGGATATTTTCGATTCCGTCGTCGCCAATTATACCGCCCCATGTGGTGTTGTCCAAATCGAGAATGACGCACTTTTTGCTTTTTCCTTTTAGTGAACTGATCAAATCGAGTGTTTTCGAAGCTATCTCAGGCAACACCTCCAGGCTCAAAACCATTTCGGTATTGATATAAACTGAAGATTGAAAAAAGGTGTTTTTCCCTACCCTGTTCTGAATTGTCGAAATATCGCAGAGATAGAAATTTGCGTTTTTCTGGGCAAATTTCATCAATTCAAAATTGAGTTTTCTTAATTGAAATAAAAACGAAGATTCGGTTTTGGAAGCATAATTCCCAAAAACAGCATCATCAATTTCTGTATAATTATAAAAAATAACTTTCGCGTTCAGGTTGTTGGAAATGGCCGAATAAATATGCTCAATCGAAGCCAACTCCTTGTCCGCAAGCGAACTGTAAGCTTCAGGTGAATGTTTATTAAACTTTCCCAATAATTTATGGGCTGATTGAAAAAGGAGAACCATTTCAGGTTTAAACTCATACAATTCAGAAGTTTGGTCGAAAACCTGGAGCTGAATTTGGTCGAAGTCAGCCTCCCAAATTTGTAGGTCAAAACCCGAATCATAGCCAGTTCCGCGTAATGCCTGAACCAAAAACTGCGTGGCTGTATCGCCTAAAACTGCCAGTTTTATTGCTGGTAATCCCGAAAAGTCCTTCTTTAAATTTCTTTTTAATTCTAAAAATTCTTTCATCTGAATTTGGGTTTCTTTGGTATCTGTAGGTTAAAAGAGAATAAAAGTGACTTTATAAATTCCCGGCTAAATTAAAAAAAAGAGTGTTTGATTATTTTTGAACGAAAAAATTAAGTGTTTTGGCCTAAATATTTAGCAGTTTTTAAAACAAATATAAACTTAGGCGTACTGCTTAAAATCATCTAATTTTGGAGAAAATTATTTGAATGGAAATTAAAGGAAAGTTTACCCTGAAAAAAAACCGCGAAGATGCAGTTCTGCGCTTTCACCCCTGGATTTTCTCGGGTGCAATTGCAAGCGTTGAAGGCAAGCCGGTTGATGGTGATATAGTTGAAATTTACAGTTCGAAGGGTGAATACCTGGCCACGGGGCATGCATTACCAGGTTCAATTTCTATTAAAATTTTCTCCTTTGGGCCTGAGAAACCAAAAAAAACAATTTGGTTTGATAAAATATCGGATGCTTATAACAGAAGAAAATCATTGGGCTTGGTTGATGATCCTCAAAATAATTCTTACCGCCTTATTTTCAGCGAGGGAGATGGGCTGCCCGGTTTAATCATTGATTTATACAACGGCGTTGCAGTTATCCAGGCGCATAGCATCGGCATGTATTTGCTGAGAAATGAGATGACAGAAGCATTGAAAAAAATCTATGGTAAAAAATTGCTTGCTGTTTACGACAAAAGCGCCGAAGCCCTCGGCAAGTCCGGTTCTGAATCGACTGGTGATGCATTTTTGTTTGGCAATGTTGAATCAATTGAAATATTGGAAAATGGAAACCGATTCCAGGTAGATTTTACCACCGGGCAAAAAACGGGCTTCTACCTCGACCAAAGAAATAACCGCGCTTTGCTTGCCCATTATGCCAAAGGAAGAAATGTGTTGAATACATTTTGCTACACCGGCGGATTTTCAGTGTATGCACTCAACGCAGGAGCGAAAAAAGTTACCTCTGTTGACAGTTCAAAAAGGGCGATTGAATTGCTTGAAAAAAATATCGAAATCAATAAGTTTTCTTCTGATAATCATTCATCAGTTGTAGCTGATGCAAAACAGTTTTTAGCTGATATGCACGATAATTATG
>DATCTB010000215.1:0-13629 GCA_036568185.1 Bacteroidales bacterium
AGGGAAATCGAATAATTTCAATGCTTCTGCCAAAGTAATTGTTTCAATACTTTGATTTTTATGCAGCCCGGCAAACTTGGGTTTTTCTTCCGAATCTGTTTCGCCAATTTGTGCCAGCGGGCCGAAACGCCCAATTTTAACATAGACATTATTACCACTTTCAGGATCTTTGCCCAAAAGCTTTTCTCCAGAAAATTTACCTGAATTTTCCTGTGTATCAGATATTTGTTTGTGAAACGGCCCATAAAACTCTTTAATCATATGGTTCCATTCCTTCTGGCCCTCAGCTATTTCATCAAATTCTTTTTCGGCATTTGCCGTAAAATTGTAATCAACTATATTTTCAAAAAATTTAACCAGGAAGCTATTTACTAAAGTGCCAATGTCAGTTGGGTACAATTTTGAACTTTCTGAACTAATGTTTTCGGTCATGTGTTTTGAAGTAATTTTTCCTTTTTTTAGGATGAAAACTTCAATATCCTGTTTTTTCGATGGTCTTGCTTCTTTCACCACATATTCTCTTTGCTGAATAGTTGATAAAGTTGGTGCGTAAGTTGAAGGCCTACCAATGCCGAGGTCTTCAAGTTTTTTAACCAGGCTGGCTTCATTGTATCGTGGTGGATGTTTTGTAAAACCTTCTTTAGCCTGCATCGTCAGCAAATCAAGCTTCTCGCCTTTTTTCATTGCTGGAAGTAAACCGGCCTGCTCGCTGTTTTCGTCGTCTGTACTTTCCAGGTAAACTTTCAGGAAACCATCGAAAGTAATCACTTCACCGGTAGCAACAAAATTGGTTTTATCGCCGGTTGAAGAAATAACAACGGTTGTTTTTTCAATCTGGGCATCACTCATTTGTGAGGCAATAGCCCGTTTCCAAATCAAGTCGTAAAGGCGCTTTTCTTCGTTTGTTTTTCCCGCAACCTGGTGGTTGAAATAGGTAGGGCGAATGGCTTCGTGGGCTTCCTGCGCACCTTTGGTTTTGGTAGTGTATTTTCTTATTTTCAAATATTTTTCACCATACTGGCCGGTAATTTCAGCCTTTGCCATCCCAATTGCAGTATTGGATAGGTTCACCGAATCGGTCCTCATATAAGTAATGTGTCCGGCTTCGTATAGGTGCTGGGCAATTCGCATGGTGTTGGCAACCGAATAACCTAATTTTCTTGCAGCTTCCTGTTGCAAAGTTGAAGTCGTAAATGGCGCAGATGGCGATTTTTTTCCGGGCTTTTTCTCAACTGACTCAACCGTAAATTTTGCTCCAATTTGTTTTTCAAGAAATTTTTTGGCTTCGTCATGGGTTTTCAGGCGAATTGGCAATTCGGCCGTAAAAACCTGGTTTTCATCTGGGTGGTCAATTTTGAATTCGGCAGTTATCCTAAAATAGGTTTCACTTTTAAAATTTTTAATTTCTTCTTCTCGCTCTACAATCAACCTCACCGCCACCGACTGCACTCGGCCCGCTGACAAGGAAGGTTTAACTTTTTTCCATAAAAGCGGCGACAACTCATAGCCAACTAACCTATCAAGCACGCGGCGTGCCTGTTGTGCTGAAACCAGGTTTTTGTCAATTCCCCTCGGATTTTGAATGGCATGCATAATTGCATCCTTGGTAATTTCATGAAAAACAATCCTTTTAGTTTTGTCTTCCTTCAAGCCCAATGCATTAAAAAGATGCCACGAAATAGCTTCTCCCTCGCGGTCTTCATCAGACGCCAGCCAAACCATATCAGCTTCTTTCGCCATTTTTTTCAATTCGCTGACGATCTTTTTCTTGTCAGGGCTGATTTCGTATTTTGGTTCAAAATCATTCTCAGTATCAACACTTATTTGTGTTTTGTTCAAATCCATCACATGTCCGAAACTTGAACGAACAACATAATCTTTTCCAAGAAAACCTTCAATGGTTTTAGCTTTAGCGGGTGATTCAACGATTACAAGATTCGATGCCATAGTGTAAAATTAGTTTTACTGAATTCAATAAAAAAACGCTGCAAAAGTAACATTATTCATCAGAAATGATTTTTTTGGTTAAATTTCATGGATTATTTGGCGAATTTGTTTCTTTTTATGAATTATTTCTGAAAAAAACGGAAATATTCTTATTTATTCAATTATAAAAACGTTATCCAACAAAATTCAGTGCAGAAAATCTGGATAAACTTCAGTATTATTCCGGCTCACTTGCTGAAATTTATGGCAAAAGTTATAAATTTGTTGGTTAAAATAGTTTAAAAATAAACCTTGTGTAGTTTTTTTTAAAAATAATAATGTTGAAACGCGATGCCGGTATTGTAAAAATTGTTTTGAGACATTAAAAATAAACTATTTTTGCAAATTATTAAAAAGCAAACATTTCGTTATTAACTTGAATATCAAAAAGATAAATACCTAATGAAAAAAAGTCTGAGAGTATTTAAACCCATTTTGTGGTTGTTTTTGTTTTCCCTTGTCCTTTCTTCCTGTGTACCAATGAAAAAGATACTTTACCTCCAGGTAAAAGGAAGCGCCGACACTTTATCAAACTTTATCAATGAACGAAAGATAGACTACCGGATTCAACCAGGAGATAATTTGTATATAAGGGTTGTAACACTTGATGAAAAAACAACTCAAATGCTAAACCCATTGGCCGGAAGCCTCAACACTTCAAACATTGGCGGAAGTGATGCAAATATTTACCTAACGAGTTACACGGTAAATGAGGCAGGCTATCTGAATTTTCCTCTTGTTGGTGAAATTTTTGTCAGGAATATGAATGTTGACGAAATCAGAGATGCTATCCAGGAAGAATTAAAGGTTTACTTAAAAGAATTGGTTGTTGTAGTTAAATTGGTAAACTATAACCTAACGCTTTTGGGAGAAGTAAACAGACAGGGTCAATATAAAGTCTATCAGACAGATATCAATTTATTTGAAGCAGCAGCGCTTGCCGGAGGATTGACAGATTTTGCCAATAGAAACAAAATAGCCGTTATTCGTCTTACTAAAACAGGTTCAGCTGTTCATTATGTTGACATGACCCGAAAAGATATTCTGTCGTCAGATTATTATTATTTAAAACCCAATGATATAGTTTACGTACCCCCTGTAAAAGGAAAGCAATTTGGATTTGCCACATTCCCATATGTTATCATTTTAAGTACCATCACAACAACTATTCTATTACTTAATTATTTCCAAACCAATTAGAAAACCATGGCCAAAGAAAAATTTGAAGGGTTTCATACCAGTGAAGACTCTGTTGATATAAAAGGGTTATTTCAAAAATTTATCCGTTATTGGTATCTGTTTATCTTAACAGTATTTGTTGCTGTTTCCATCGCCTTTTTATTTAATAAATATACCAATCCGGTTTACTTGGTTAATACCACAGTATTGGTAAAAGCTGATAAATCGGTTGATGCGTCTGCTCTGCTTGGAATTGGTTTTAGTAACGACCAGCAAAACATTGAAAACGAAATAGGCCGGCTTACATCTTTTGGATTGATTTATCGGGCAGTTACAAATCTCGATTTTGAGGTTTCCTATTTTGTTGAAAAGGGACTTATAAAAAATGAATTATATCAAAGTGCGCCTTTTGAAGTTGTCTGGGATTCAACGGTTCCCCAAGCCACCGGACTTGTTTATACGGTTAAATTCATCAGCAACAAAGAGTATTACCTGGAAACAGAAGGCGAATTAATTAAAAAATACAATTACAAAACGAGAGAATTTGAACCTGGTGAAATAAGCAGTGTTGTTTGGAAAAAAAATTATCGTTTTGGCGAAGTTGTTGAAAATCCATATAATTCGTTTACAATAGTACTTAACGAAAATGTCAATTATGATGAAGATGTTGAAAATACTTATCAGTTTGTTTTCAACAATTATTTCAGCTTGGCTGAAGCCTACAGTGGAATTGAGGTTGAGCCTATAAACCGCGAAGCATCTATTTTAACAATAAACTTGAGAAGCAGCAACGACAAAAAAGCTGTTGATTTTTTAAATATGCTTACCCACGTTTATTTGCAGCAAAGCCTTGAAATTAAAAACAGGATTGCTACCAACACCATTAAGTTTATTGATAGCCAGTTAACGGAAATTTCTGATACATTGAGAACTGCTGAGGTTGATCTGCAGAACTTCCAGTCTTCTCGCGAGATAATGGATATGTCGTTCCAGTCGCAACAGGTTTTCTCTAACATTGGTGAGCTTGATAAACAAAAAGCAGAACTCACGGTTAAGTCTAATTATTATCAAAACCTGAAAAACTACATCACTAAAAATTCAGACAATATTGATAATTTGGTTGCCCCTTCCGCAATGGGTATTGAAGATCCTGTTCTAAACCAATTGGTTGGCGAATTAATAAAGCTTTATAGTTTAAAGGCTGATCAGTTATTGTACTCAACTGAAAAAAGTCCAACTGTTATCAGTACTACCAACCAAATTAAAAGTACGCAAAATGCAATTCTAGGAAATATTAATAACATTATTCAAAATTCAGATCAGTCGCTTGCAATCATAAACAGACGGATAAATGAACTTAGTCAAAAAGCAGGTTTTTTACCTGTTACACAAAGAGAACTTGTAAAATATCAAAGAAAGTTTGATCTCTCGAATAATATTTACACCTATTTGTTACAGAAAAGAACAGAAGCCCAGATTACTGAAGCTTCCAACTTACCTGACAACGAAGTAATTGATATAGCCAGAGCAGAATTGAGCACTTTGGTTTTTCCAAAAACAACGTTAAATTACCTCATTGCATTGGTATTAGGACTTTTATTTCCTGTGGCATATATTTTAGGAAAAGATTATCTAAACGAAAATATTAACGATAGAAAAGATATTGAATCGATTACCAATTTCCCCATTGTAGGAGAAATTCTTCATTCACCAAAAGATACAGAACTCGTTATTGCAGAGGCCCCAAAATCAAGTATATCAGAATCATTCAGGTCTTTAAGGACGAATATTCAATATATGTCGAAAGGCAAAAGCAAGGTTACAATTATGGTAACTGCCGATATGGTTGGAGTTGGAAAAACATTTATTTCAATAAACCTTGCCAGCATATATGCACAGTATGGTAAAAAAACCATTTTGCTTGGATTCGACTTAAGAAAACCTAAGATTTATCAGGAATTCGGGTTATCAAACAAATCCGGAATTACTTCTTATTTAATAAACAAAGCAAGTCTAGATGAAATAATTCAACCCTCTGGTAAAATAGAACATCTTGATATAATTTTATCCGGCCCTGTTCCGCCTAATCCGGCAGAGTTGATAGCTTCAGAAAAAGCTACAGAATTATTCAACGAATTAAGAAAAAGGTATGATTACATCATCATTGATACACCACCTGTAGGCCTGGTAACAGATGCATTTTTATTAATGGACTTTTCTGATGTTAATGTTTTCCTAGTTCGCCAGGGATTTACCAACAAATCTGTTTTTGGTGCAATTATCAGAGATATTGAAGAAAAAGGCATGAAAGTTAGTATCGTGGTTAATGATATTAAACGATCAAAAGGCTACGGCTACGGATATGGCTACGGCTACGGATATGGCTACGGATATGGCTATGGTCAGGGATACGGCTATTATACCGATGATAAATCTGACAAGAAAAAATCATTTACTAAGCGACTTTTTAATAAGCTTTAAAGTTCTATCATTTTGAACTAACTAAAATTTATTACCAAAAAATATCAATGAAAGATACTACTTCGAACAAAAACTTTGCACTTATCGGTGCAGCTGGCTACATCGCGCCGAGACACATGAAGGCAATTAAAGAAACCAACAATAACCTGATTGCAGCGCTCGATCCTTTCGACAGTGTTGGAATTATTGACAGTTATTTCCCGAATGCTGATTTTTTCATTGAACCTGAACGTTTTGACAGGCACTTATACAAATTGAAAAAATCAAGCCTAGACAAAGTAGAATATGTTAGCATTTGCTCTCCAAATTTTCTTCATGATGCACATATTAGATTGGCGTTAAGAAATGATGCACATGCAATATGTGAAAAACCATTATTGCTCAATCCCTGGAACCTTGACGGCCTGGAAGAAATCGAAAAAGAAACCGGAAAAAAAATATTTAACGTATTACAACTAAGGCATCACCCGTCGATTATCGCACTGAAAAATAAATTTGACAATCTGCCAAACGACAAAGTTCACGACATCAGGTTAACATATATTACTTCGAGGGGTAAATGGTATTTTTATTCCTGGAAAGGCGATTTAAAAAAATCTGGCGGCGTGGTTACAAATATCGGCATTCATTTCTTCGACATGTTGAGCTGGATTTTTGGTAAAGTAAGAAACAGCGTTGTGCATTTGGCTGAAGACAACAAATCTTCGGGCTTACTGCAACTCGAAAAAGCAAATATTTCCTGGTTCCTCAGCCTCGATAATAATGACTTGCCTGAGAAAGCAAAAACAACCAACCAAACTACTTATCGTTCTATTACCGTTGACGGGGAGGAAATTGAATTCAGTGGCGGGTTTACCGATTTGCACACCGTAAGCTATCAGGAAATTCTTGATGGCAAGGGTTATGGAATTTCGGATGCGCGAACAAGCATTGAGATCGCACATTTAATAAGAAACCAAAAGCCAATCGTGAACAAAAGCGACGCACATCCTTATTTATAGTGTTTTCTACCTCCGTTTTTCAATAAGTTATTTTCGAAATTCTTTTAAAATACCTTTGATTTAAAACAGGAAATTATCATGAATAAAACCTGGTTCGCTTTATATGTCAAGTCAAGGTGGGAAAAGAAAGTTGGCATTTCGATGGAAGAACATGGCATTGATTATTATCTTCCTTTAATTCGGCAACTGAAACAATGGAGTGACCGAAAAAAATGGGTTGAAGAACCACTTTTCAAATCCTATATTTTTGTTAATATTGAAGAAAAACAATACTACGAGGTTTTACAGGTACCCGGCGTAGTTCGCTACATAACTTTTGAAAAAAAAGCCGTTCCCATTCGCGAGCAACAAATAGAGGCAATTAAATATTTTTTAAATGAAAAAGAGCCTGAATTTGATACTGAACAAAAATGGGAAAAAGGCCGACAGGTTGAAGTAATTTCAGGTAGTATGACCGGTTTGATTGGCCAATTGGTTGATGTAAAAGGCAAACATAAGGTAAGTATTACTATTGACGCCATAAACCGAACGCTATTAATTCAAATTCCAAAAACAAAACTGCGTATAATTTAACTTATATGAAAGAACTTTTAAATGCTGCAATAAGAGCTTCTCTGCTGGCAGGGAAAGCAATTTTGGAAGTTTACGAAACAGAATTTGGCGTTGAATTCAAGGACGATAACTCTCCTCTTACTATTGCAGATCAACGTTCGCATCAAATAATTTCAGAAATTTTGAAGGAAACCGGGCTTCCTCTTTTAAGCGAGGAGGGTGTAAATATTGAGTACGCAGTTCGTAAAAATTGGAATCTTTTCTGGCTAATCGACCCGCTTGACGGTACAAAAGAATTTGTGAAACGAAATGGCGATTTCACAGTAAATATTGCATTGATTGATAATAATTTACCTGAATTGGGTGTAATCTACGTTCCGGTTACTGACGAACTTTTTTATGGAGATAAACAAAATGGTGCTTTCAAAGTCGGGAATGCATCAGAGTATAGTCGTATTGAAGAATTAAAGCAAGCAGCAATTCAACTTCCATTAAAAAATAGTCTTCCGGTGGTTGTGGCTAGTCGCTCACATTTGAATGAAGATACGGCCAATTTTATTAATGAAATGAAAATTGCTGAACCGGATTTAAAAATTCTCTCTAGAGGCAGTTCCTTAAAAATATGTATGGTTGCTGAAAATAAAAAAGCTGTTTATCCAAGATTTGCGCCAACTATGGAATGGGATACCGCAGCCGGACATGCCATTCTAAGGGCCGCCGGAGGGAAAATAATTCTTGCTAAAAACAATGATGAAGAATTAATCTACAATAAGGAGAATTTACTAAATCCATGGTTTATTGCTTTATTCAATTCAAAATGATGATATTTGCCCAAGATTTAAACTAGTATTTTTTTAATAACAGAAGCTGAAATATTAATGAACTCGCAAGTTGAAAATATTCATCCCCAATACGAAAAAATCCTGTCAAAAGGAGAGAAAGAACGCTTGCTTCAGCAGCGGGGCAAAGTTGTTTGGCTGACCGGATTATCGGGTGCCGGAAAAACCACAATTGCCAATTTACTTGAATTGGAACTTTATAAAAGAGGCTTTGTAACACAAATTTTGGATGGCGACATAATACGTAGTGGCATAAATAATAACCTGGGCTTTAGTGTTGATGAACGTGAAGAAAATATTCGCCGCGTGGCTGAAGTTTCCAAATTGCTAGTACATTGTGGAATTATTTGCCTGAATAGTTTTATTAGCCCAACCAAAGAAATAAGGGATAAGGCGAAAAAAATTATTGGCGAAAAAAACTTCATTGAAGTGTTTGTGAATACTTCATTAGCGGTTTGCGAACAAAGGGATGTAAAAGGACTTTATAAAAAAGCCCGTGAAGGAAAAATCAAAAATTTTACCGGCATCGATTCGCCTTACGAAAAACCTGAAAACCCTGATTTAATTCTTAATTCAGATAATATGACCATCGAAGAGTCAGTCGATAAATGTATTGAATACCTGCTGCCAATTATCAGTTATAAAGAATAAAAGTTTAAGAAAAATTCGATCAAATTGCTTTGATTTGTTCACAATAAATAAGTTTTATGAACTCATATTCCATTAACAACCTTCGCGAACTTGAAGCTGAATCTATCCATATAATCCGTGAGGTAGCAGCCGAATTTGAAAACCCGGTTATGCTGTATTCCATAGGGAAAGACTCATCAGTAATGGTTCGTCTTGCCGAAAAAGCTTTTTTTCCTGGTAAGGTTCCTTTTCCATTAATGCATATAGATTCGAAATGGAAATTCAGGGAAATGATAGCTTTTCGCGATAGCTATGCAAAAGAAAAGGGCTGGGACCTGATAGTGCACAGCAACGAAGAAGGTTTTAAAGCCGGAATCGGGCCATTTACCCACGGAAGCAAAGTACACACCGATATTATGAAAACACAAGCTTTGCTCCAGGGACTTGATAAATACAAATTTGACGCTGCCTTTGGTGGTGCCCGCCGCGATGAGGAAAAATCGAGGGCAAAAGAAAGAATTTATTCGTTCAGGGATAACTTCCACCAGTGGGATCCCAAAAACCAAAGGCCTGAATTGTGGAATATTTATAATGCAAAAGTTCAGAAAGGAGAATCCATACGCGTGTTCCCAATTTCGAACTGGACAGAATTGGACATTTGGCAATATATCCGTTTGGAAAAAATTCCAATCGTACCACTTTATTATGCAAAAGAACGCCCGATAGTTGATATGGATGGAAACCTTGTCCTGGTAGATGACGAAAGAATGCCTGAAGAATTAAGAAAAAAAGCGAAAATGCGAATGGTAAGGTTCAGAACTCTGGGCTGTTATCCACTGACCGGAGCAATTGATTCAGAAGCTGATACAATAGAAAAAATTGTTGAAGAAATGATGACTGTTACCAAATCGGAGCGGACAACCCGCGTGATCGATTTCGACCAGGAAGGCTCAATGGAGCAGAAGAAAAGAGAAGGTTATTTCTAATTTTATTAATGAAAAAGAAAGATTAGCATCATGGATATACGTGAGTTTTTAGACCAGGACCAAAAGAAAGATTTGCTTAGGTTTTTAACTGCTGGTTCAGTTGATGACGGGAAATCAACTTTGATTGGCAGGCTTCTTTTTGATAGTAAAAAGATTTATGAAGACCAACTTACTGCACTTGAACGCGACAGTAAACGCATTGGCCATGCCGGTGAAGAAATTGATTATGCCTTGCTGCTCGATGGCCTGAAAGCTGAGCGCGAACAAGGAATTACCATTGATGTTGCCTACCGCTATTTTTCTACCGCAAAGCGGAAATTCATTATTGCAGACACTCCAGGTCATGAGCAGTACACAAGAAACATGGTTACCGGAGCGTCTACAGCTAGCCTGGCTATTATTCTTATTGATGCAAGGCTTGGTGTGATTACTCAAACCAGGCGGCACACTTTCCTGGTTTCGTTACTCGGTATCAAGCACGTTGTTTTAGCGGTGAATAAAATGGATTTAGTCAATTTTGATAAAGAAGTTTTTGATAAAATATGCGCTGATTATAAAGATTTTGTAACTCAAATAGACATTCCCGATATTACTTTTATTCCTTTATCAGCACTGAAAGGTGATAATGTGGTTGAAGTTAGCGATAAAATGCCCTGGTATCATGGCGAAAGTTTGTTGGAATTTCTCGAATCAGTGCATGTTTCCAACGATAGGAATTTTGAAGATTTGCGCTATCCGGTTCAATATGTTAATCGCCCCTCGCTTGATTTCAGGGGCTTTGCAGCTACCGTTGCCTCAGGAGTTATAAAAAAAGGCGACGAAGTGATGGTTCTTCCATCCAGGAAAATATCAAAAGTAACTTCAATTCTGACTTACGATGGAGAACCCGAATATGCTTTTCCACCGCAGGCTGTAACAATTACACTTGAACACGAAATAGATATTTCTCGCGGAGATATGATTGTCCACAAGGATAATATTCCAAAAATTGACCGCCACATTGAGGCCATGCTGGTTTGGATGGATGAAACACCGATGGATCCCAACACACGGTTTTTTATAAAACATACTACACATACAACCAAAGCCCATGTTGACACTATTAAGTATAAAGTGGATGTTAACACGATGCAAAAGTCTGAAATTGACCATCTAACGCTGAACGAAATTGGCCGGGTTGTTATCACTACTAATAAAGCCTTGTTTTTTGATCCTTACAAAAAGAACCGGAATACTGGTGCATTTATCCTCATCGACCCTGTTACCCATAATACATGCGCTGTCGGAATGATTATCGACAGGTTTGTTGGCGATGATTTGAAAATGAATATTTCGGAACCTGACCAGTTAAAGATCATAAAAGGAGAGAGCCTGGTTAGCAAAAAAGAACGCGAGAAAAGACATAACCACAAAGGCATAACCATCTGGATAACAGGCCTTCATGGTTGTGGTAAAAATAACCTTGCTTATTCACTTGAACGCCGCTTGTTCGATTTGGGTGCCACTACAGTATTACTCGATGGGAAATCAACCAGGCTTGGTTTGTCGCGCGAACTCGATTTTTCACCTGCTGACCGGGCGGAAAATTTGCGACGAATAGCCCACATCTCGAAACTGCTTAACGACCAGGGAATTATCACCATTTGTTCCTTTGTTTCCCCTGATAGCAAAGTCAGGAAACAAGTAGCAGAAGTGATTGGGGATAATAATATTTTCACAGTTTACATTGATGCAAGTATTGATTACTGTAGGAAAAATGATGCTTATGGGCTTTATAAAAAGGCCGATGAAGGAGAAATTTCCTACCTGCCTGGAATTGATATGAAATTTGATGTGCCAGAACAAACCGATATTATTTACTATCCTGAAAAGGAAGAAATAAACCCGGAAAGAGTTATTGAATTACTTGCCGAAAAAGGAGTTTTTACACATTAATTTCGATTATTGATGCTATTTAAACAATTGTTACAATAATTGTGATAGCCTAACTTTCCTTTCTTTTTAAAATAGAAGGCTCTTCTTCTTGTTAATTTTTTGTTAAATATTCAGTTTAATTGCTCAATATGTTGCAATTTAAAAAACATTGAGTAGTTTTGTTACTCATATTTGAAACCGATTAAATAATAAATTCATTTTTCGGCCACGATTATGAATAACCCGGAACCCAAAAATTAACCAATCTCTTATGCTGGAAGCATTAATTACTTCTAAGACAAGGATTAAGTTATTGCTTAAATTTTTTCTCAACAGCAATAGCAAAGCCTGGCTTCGATCGCTCGAAACCGAGTTTGGAGAATCAACCAATTCCATCAGGTTAGAACTTAATCGCCTTCAAAACGCAGGCCTCCTGGTAAAACTAAATGATGGCAACAAAAAGGTTTATCAGGCGAACACTTCGCACCCACTTTTCCCGGAAATTAACAATATTCTTTTAAAACATATCGGCGTTGATCGTATTATTGACAGCATAGTCAAGAATATTGGCGAATTGAATAAGGTATATTTGGTTGGTGAACTAGCAAAAGGAAATAACAGTAATATGATTGACTTGTGGTTGGTTGGTAATAAAATTGACAAAAATTATTTGCTCAAAATAGTAGAAAAAGCAGAAATTGGAATTAATCGAAAAATTCGATATTTAATTTTGAACGAAAAAGAGCTGGAAGATTTCATAGTTGAAAAAAATGAAGAGGAGCTATTATTGCTCTGGAAATCTTAAAAACGGCTTTTCATAAATATTTGAAAAACAGTTTCATACAAACAAAGTATGTGACTTAGAAGGCGGAGCTGTGCTAGGTGCCTTTTACCTGTTTTTGTAAATTTATTTTAAAAACCAAAATATTTTCAAACCATGAAAGTTGTAATTCTTGCAGGCGGTTTTGGAACACGCCTGAGTGAAGAAACTGGTATCAGGCCTAAGCCGATGGTTGAAATTGGTGGGATGCCTATTTTGTGGCACATAATGAAAAGCTATTCTGCTTTTGGTTTCAACGATTTCATTATTTGTCTCGGGTACAAAGGCTTTTATATCAAGGAATTTTTTGCCGATTATTTTCTCCGGGTATCGAGCGTTTGTTTCGATATGAAAAAAAATAAAATGGAGGTGCTTTCAAACAGCGTCGAACCCTGGAAAGTTACGCTTGTGGATACCGGCGAAAACACACAAATGGCTGGACGGCTTAAACGTGTTGAAGAATACATCGGTAACGAACCATTTTTATTTACTTATGGCGACGGAGTAAGTGATGTGAATATCAATGAATTGATCGCGTTTCATAAAAAACAAAAAACTTTCGCAACCCTCACCGCCGTACAACCTCCAGGCCGGTTCGGAGTTTTTTCGCTGGAAGATAAAGCGAATATTATCAATAGTTTTCATGAAAAACCAAAAAATGACCACCACGATGCTACCTGGGTGAACGGAGGGTTTTTTGTAATGCAACCCGCGGTATTTAATTTAATAGAAGGTGATTCAACGATGCTAGAAAAAGTACTTGACGAATTAACGAGTACGAAACAATTATCAGCATACCGCCACAATGGTTTTTGGCAGAATATGGACACATTGCCCGATAAGGAAGTATTGAATAAAATATGGGAAAAAGGAAATGCGCCCTGGAAAAACTGGTAGGTTTTAAATTAAATTCTATTTAAAATGAAAATATTAATTACCGGAAACTTAGGATATGTAGGCCCTGGTGTTGTTAAGGAATTCAGAAAATATTACCCTGATTCTGAAATTGTTGGTTATGATATTGGCTATTTTTCAAAATATATAACGAATATAAGCCTTGCACCCGAAGTTTACCTGAACGCGCAACATTTCGGCGATGTCAGGGATTTTCCGGAAAAACTATTGGAAGGCGTTGATACAGTGGTTTATCTTGCAGCAATTTCAAACGACCCGATTGGAAATAAGTTTGAAAAACCAACGCTGGACATTAATTTCTATGCCGCAATTGATATTGCCAAAAA